>CAIVHB010000099.1 GCA_903905585.1 uncultured Ferrovum sp.
ACCGATACGGCTAACAATCTGATGAAGCCGGAGTTCAAGCCTGTGCCTAATTTGGAGCATGGCAAGCATTACATGGCTTCGTGGACCAAAGAGGTGATCCATTCCTATCAATTTGCTAAAAACCTGTTGGGGCCGAGTTTTGGATCCTACCAGTTCATCGATTTGGGCTGCGGTAAAGGCAAAGCATGCTTGGTTTGGAGGCTGCAGTGCTTAAAAGACAACATCAAACAGGATGTGCTGGGGGTGGATTACTACCCCCCCTTTATAGATATTGCTCGAGCAAACACAAAGAAGATCTTTGGAGACCTGGGCCATTTTCTGGCGACCGGGGCTGAAACGATCAACTATCATAGCTTTGAATGCCCTCTTATTCTTTATCTATATAACCCCTTCGATGCCGTTATTCTGGCTAAAGTGCTAGATAAGCTGCTGGAAATTCCGGTTTTGGTCATTTACAACATACCCTCTCACAGAACAACCCTGATTCATTATGGGTATAAATTAGTCTATGTAAAACAGGGTGACAATCAAAACGAAGACACCCAAATCTTCATTTCGCCAAATCTACAAATCAAGCATCTAGATATAGTGGTTTAGATTGAACCTACTCTATCACCACAAGGAGAGCTGGACCGCTGAGTGAGATTCTTGATCAGATGACGCGGGCAGAAACTTTTGCCCCCTTGGATCAATACCTTCTTCGGCAAGTTTACGTAAACGAATGGCTTCAGCCTGGGCCTGTTCCAATTGCAGAGTCATGAATCGGCCCAAGGTAGTTCGGACACTTTTGCCTTTGACCCGCATTTCAAAGATATAAGATTTGACTTGCTTACCCGTAATACGCAAGCCTAAGCCGGGCGTTGCGGAATCCCAATAGATGACTTGTTCTTTTCCCATTGGACAAGCTTGGGTTGCCAGTCTGAGATAAGAAAAATTAAACTTTCGAGGTGGCATAGCGCCTTTAAATGATCCTACATGCCGACCACAGGCATTAAAGAGGCGCCATGTAGGCGCGGTGTAGGCATAGTCTAACCCCTTGATTGGCTTAAGATCAAGTCTCAACCAGACAATAGGTAAAAGGACGGGTAGCTGAAAGTTGCTACGGCGGGTGAGGCAAAGCCAAAACTGGGGCAGTGCTGAGCTGAGATGGAGGGATCAAGGCCAAATTGCTTTTAAAACAAGGGCTAAGCGCCCGCCGGCTTGGGCCAGCCGATGTGTGACTTCATGGCTGGCTTGATCAGGGTAGCCCTCAGGTAAGGTAATGCCCCATACCTTTTTGGGGTCTGAATGGGATGGATTTTCATGGGGTATTTCATTTTCGGAAGATTGGCCGCACGACGCACGCCCTTTTCCCGCCCCCCGAACTGAGACGATTGAAATATGTTTAAACGCTTGGTACGACAACTCCACACTTTCATTGGCCCAAGCTTCTATCCACTCTTCGGGATTTCCCCGTGGAGCAGTGAGTGATGACGCAGAGATGACCAAGCCCTTTGAGAATTCCAGGGGGGTTTGATCATGGTGTGCCCGCATGGCATGCACTACAAAATCATCATCCCAAGCAACGTGAAGGGGCTTGGTGCGATCACACAACATATTTCCCCCTGCAGTGTTCATGCTCTGGGCATCCTTATTATTGGCAGGAATAACAAAGTGAAGCTGGTCATCGATATACCCTGCCCCAACATGAAGCGGCTGATGCAGATCGCCCAACAAATGCACCACTAAAAAAAACGCCTCTCGCTGTGTCCATGATCTTCCTGCTGGAGGTGACCCTGTACGTAAAGTTTGAATCGCTTCTTTTAAAACATGCACCACATCATCCGGATGCGCGCCTCCCCCCTGCCCTTCGTATTGTTTATTTTGGAAGGGAACATCCGCATAGTGATAATGATGGTGTTTGGGGTTATGGTGAACGAAGTTCTGCATTTCTGGGGTCAGTTCGGCATGGCAATACTGAAAACCTTTGGCACAATCAGCCCAAATTGAGGCTGTGACCAAAGTTTCACCCCCTTTGAGCAAGGCTTTAACCTGAGTTTCTGCGTGAGAACCGCGCATGATATGTATGGCAACTTCAGCGATAGTTTCATGACCTAGGCGTCCCCATGCCAATGCATTTTGTGAAAAAAGACAGAAGATCAGTGAAATAAATATCTTTTTCATAGAAGTTAAATGCATATCGATTCCAGTTAAATTGAAAACATCGTAAGAGATCAAACAGACGACTTTATTTAAACCGCTTGGCCGCCCTCTCACCCTTTAATCTGAGTACTAAAGGGTGAGAGGGCGGCCAAGCATCGTATAATCATGACATTGTTTAAGCACGGTGCACTATGTCGGAACCTGATTACGCCCCAGAATTTATCGAAGCCCTGCATGCTTGGGAGCAAAGCCCTCCTCTCACAGCAGAATTTGTGTTTGACCTTCCCCCCAGTGACAAGCGCAAGGCCGACAAGGTGGGGGTATTGATGTATCAAGGAGTTTTGCTCAAGCAAGATCACCCCGATTTAGATTTCAGCCGGATTCGGGCTATTACATTTACGATGGATGTACATCGTACTGGGGATGAACTTGAAAATATCGTTGGCCATGACTTGCCGCAATATCGCAATGCGGCTGCTCGGATGGATGCCTTTCATATTAATTTAGGGCCCGGGCAGATTTTGATCATTACCGATGAGCTGGCCAATGCCAGTTTGTCACCCCAAATCGCCACCCGCCTTGCGGCATGGGAGCTGATTCGTACCGAACTCGCTCGAACGATTGCCATTTATAGGTTATTGGATGCCCCATCCCCTTTAAGCCCACCGCCTCGATGGATCAGCCTCGCCCGCTATGCGTGGACCGAATATTTCTGTGGGCTGACTGCCTCGGTAGAAGGACTGCAAACCCCGATGGCGCGCCAAAGATTGCGGCAATCCCTAGAAGAAGACCCATTGGCGATCTCCGAGGCAATTAAGAATTTCAATCATCATCAAGACCTTGAGGAGCGTACCACCCGAAGCGAAGGTGCGGTAAAGGGCTTATTTGAGGCAATGGCAGAGGTGCACGGCCAACTCGATGCCACCCAAACCAACTTGACTGCCATCGACCCTCAGCTTGATTCCCTGATTCGGGCCCAAGGGGTTGCAATGATTTGGAATGCATTAGATGACATCTTGCATCAACTCGGCACCCAACCCGCCCAATGGAATAATGATCAGGCTGGGCTCAATCAAATCATTGCACTGGGGCAACAGTATCTCGTATCGATGGGGATTTCAAATGATGAATAAGCCATTCATCTGAATAGATTTTTTACCTAGTCACCTTTCAATCCTTGCCTACCACCTTAGGCTAGATTGACAGGACAACGCGCAGTCCTTCACCATCGGGCGCTAGCGAATTCAATCCTTGAGCTTTACCTACCCCACTTTATCTTAGGAGCCTCGTTCATTATGTCCCACATCATATTCCGTGCAGCCGAAGCCACTGTGTTTGCAAAAGAAGGTCAAGCCACTGACGCCATGCCAGAGATCGTGATTGGCACGATGGATGGCCCGGTTGGCCACGCCTTTGCAAATCTGATGGGACAGACCGCAGGCCACACCCGCATGTTCGCTATTCGTGCATGTAATCAAATGGTTAAGCCAGCTACTTTAATGGTTCCTAAAGTGACTTTGAAGGACAGCAAGAACGTTGAGCTGTTTGGTGGCGTGGTTCAAGCAGGGACGGCTGACGCAATTGTAGACTGCCTCATTGAAGGCATTCTGCCCCGTGATCTGGCCAATGAACTCTGTATTATTTCGCTGGTATGGATTGATCCCCGTTGTGCCAAAGACCCCAATCTGGACCTTCATGACATG
>CAIVHB010000100.1 GCA_903905585.1 uncultured Ferrovum sp.
TAACGGCAAAAAATACTTTAACTAATGTGAAGAGTTCATTGTATCTTTTCAAAAAACATTAAATTCGCTTAAATCGCTCAAAGTAAGTATTTTCTGTGTATTATTTTGAACGATGCGTTGGGGCTTGAATCCGCATGACAAATCATTCATGGGATTCCAGCAAACTAGTTTCTGCCCACATCTCAACACTTACCCCAGCCTAAGGATTCTTTATGCGCGCCCAGCCCACATCAAAAGCCTATCTTTTTGCCTATTTTGCCGCTCTGATCACCCTGATGACAGCCGACTATTTCTGGTTAGGTACCCTCATGGCCGATTTCTACAAGTCTCACATTGGTGATGTGCTTCTTGCTCAACCTCGTCTCGTTCCCGCATTGGGCTTCTATCTGATGTATATCGCAGGTCTTCTATTCTTTGCTGTAGGTCAAGGTGTTGCGAAGCATTCTCTCTTAAGCTCAATAGTTCGGTGCGCACTATTTGGAATAGTTTCTTATGGCACCTACGATCTTTCGAACTGGGCCACGCTGACCATGTGGACCGCGGACATCACCGCAGCCGACATGATTTGGGGGGCAACCGTATCAGCCATCTCAGGAGCAGTAGCGCACCTCATCCTCTCGAGATCCACCTCATTCAATCATTAACTAAGGTGATCACTTTTCGAGTTCAGCCTTTTCACTCTTCAGCACATCATTCATTACGGAGTCAATGTTGAACACCCTGTATGCGGAATCTAAGATAGGGGCGATCACATCGCCACATCATCTCGCCACACAAGCAGGTCAGGCAGTTCTGGCCCAAGGTGGCAATGCGATTGAGGCAGCAATTGCAGTTGGCTCAGTATTAACTGTGGTCTACCCCCATATGAACAGTATAGGGGGAGATGCCTTTTTCTTGCTGTCAGACCACAACGGAACAATCACTGCAATCGATGGCGCCGGCCCCGCCGGCGAGCATTACAGTATTGAAGCATACCGTCAGCGCGGTCATGAGCAGATTCCTAAGCGCGGTCCACTCGCCGCCAATACCGTGGCAGGCATGGTATCGGTCTGGGATGAAGCACTGAAGGTCAGCAAACAGGAGTGGCAGGGCAAGCGGCCGCTCTGCGAACTATTAGGGCCAGCGCATCACTATGCTGAAGCGGGTGCCCCTCTCACAGCTGGGCAACTGCAATCCATTCGCGATCATTGGGGGCAGCTTAGCCAAACACAAGCCTTCCTTGATCATTTTTTGATTGCTGGAAAAATTGCTCAGGCAGGTGAAAACTTTCAGCAACCCTCATTAGCGGCAAGTTTCAAAACCTTAGCATCTGAGGGACTCGATTCCTTTTACCGCGGCACTCTTGCCCAGCGCATTGCAAGCGGTCTTGCCAGAGAAGGGTCTTTACTGACTGCAAAGGATCTCTCTGACTACCACGCTAAAATTGTTCCGCACATCTCGGTACCATTCTTCAAAGGTACCGTAGTCAATATGCCCCCACCCACAGTGGGGATTGCTTCTCACATCATGTTGGGAATATTAGATCGTTTTGACATCAGCGCCCTGTCTCCCTACTCGGCTGAATACATCCACTTACAAGCAGAAGCGACCAAAATTTCGCACCAATTACGCGACCGCTATTTAGCCGACCCCAATTTTATTCATGTGCCTGTCGAAAAACTCCTCAGTCCATCCTTTTTAGATGCACTCGCGGCACGAATTTCTCTTCATCATGCGGCGCCTTTTGAAGAAGGCCCCACCCCGGGGGATACCGTCTGGTTTGGCGTCATGGATAGGCAAGGTCGCTGCGTGAGTGCCATTCAAAGTGTCTGCTGGGAATATGGAAGCGGCCTGATGGCAGGCGATACAGGCATCGTCTGGCAAAATCGTGGTCATGGTTTCTCAATGGACGTTCTCAAAGCAAATGTTTTGATCCCTAAAAAACGTCCTTCGCACACTTTAAGTGCACCGCTTTATTTGGAAGGCGGACGCCCCAAAATGGTCTTTGGAACAATGGGCGGAGAAAGCCAGCCACAAACCCACGCCATTCTGGCCATGCGGGCATTGAAGTTCGGACTTCCTCTTACTGAGGTGTTAGATAGCCCGCGATGGGTGTTAGGACGTGCTTGGGGGGACATGTCTCCTACAACCTTAAAGCTCGAGCACCGCTATGATCAGTCTGTTGTGGATCAACTCACCAAGATGGGGCATGTCGTAGAGTGGTTGGATCCCTATTCAGTCTTCGCGGGCCATGCGGGCATCATTAGAGTTGAAGAGAATGGCATCATGCAAATAGCAGCAGACCCGCGAAGCGATGGTGCTGCGCTTGGAGTTTAGCGATCAGGTCAAAGAATTTCTTTATGCCTTAAGTTTGGCATGAAGCGTGCTTACAGCATTATTTGTTAAACCTTTTGGAGAATTCTGCATGTTCAACACAACATCAACCCTCATTAAAAGTCTCCTTGCACTTCCTTTATTTTTTGCGCTGAGTCATGGGGCTCAAGCTGAAACCGTAGCGCGTTACGGAATATCCATGA
>CAIVHB010000101.1 GCA_903905585.1 uncultured Ferrovum sp.
AAATAGCCTAGGGGCCTTGACGGGTAACCAGGCAATGCAACAAGTTAAAGCAGGCTTAAAAGCCATTTACTTATCTGGCTGGCAGGTTGCAGGTGACGCGAACGATTCCCTGCAAATGTATCCTGACCAATCTCTCTATGCCGTGAGCTCGGTTCCTACTGTGGTTCGACGCATCAACAACACCCTGCGTCGCGCTGACCAGATCGCTACCATGGAAGGCGATGACAGCATTGATTGGTTTGTACCCATCGTTGCTGACGCAGAAGCAGGTTTTGGTGGCGTCCTGAATGCATTTGAATTGATGAAAGCCATGATTGAAGCCGGTGCTGCAGGCGTTCACTTCGAAGATCAATTGGCCTCAGCCAAGAAATGTGGTCACTTGGGTGGTAAAGTCTTAGTCCCCACACAAGAAGCCGTTCAAAAACTCGTTGCAGCACGTTTTGCTGCTGATGTTCTGGGTGTTCCTACCATTCTTCTGGCTCGTACCGATGCAGAAGCTGCAACCCTGATCACCTCTGATGTAGACGACCTCGACAAGCCTTTCTTAACTGGCGAGCGCACCTCCGAAGGCTTCTATCACACCAAAGCAGGTCTAGAAGCATCGATTGCTCGTGGCTTGGCTTATGCAGAAGTAGCTGACATGGTCTGGTGTGAAACCGGCAAACCTGACCTAGAGTTTGCACGTCAATGGGCTGAAGCCATTCGCGCCAAGTTCCCAGGCAAAATGCTGTCTTATAATTGCTCTCCTTCCTTCAACTGGAAGAAGCATTTGGATGACGCCACCATTGCTAAATTCCAACGTGAATTGGGCGCCATGGGTTACAAATTCCAATTCATCACTTTGGCAGGCTTCCATAGCTTGAACTACGGCATGTATGAGTTAGCCCATGGCTATGCTCGCGACAACATGACTGCCTACGTCAAACTGCAAGAAGCTGAATTTGCAGCAGAGAAAATGGGCTATACCGCGACCAAGCATCAGCGTGAAGTCGGCACCGGCTACTTTGATGAAGTCACTCAGGTTGTCACCGGCGGAAAATCTTCCGTGACCGCACTGACTGGCTCCACCGAAGAAGAACAGTTCCACTAAGTTTTTTGGGGGGTTGTTCTCATTAAGAGGCGTAAGCCCGAGCGAGAGACCCCAACCCTGAGATCCCGTCCAAATAAATTGGGCGGGATTTTTTTCAAACTGATTTCTAGATATTTTGTATATCAGACTAAAAATTCTATTTTAAAGACTTACTGTTTGGATTAGTTTCCGTTATAGTTAAAGTTATGCTGCATAGCAACAACCCAATTTTATCGACTCCAGTTCAAGATATAGCGAGACCTTAACAATGAGCCTATCCCTTCCTGCCGGCGTGCAACTGACTCTTCCCGTTCCTGATGTAGCCGCTGATATCCTGTCCGCTGAGGCACTGGCTTTTTTAGTCGATATGAGCCGCACATTTGAGCCTCGTCGTCTGGAGTTGTTGGCTTTGCGCCAAACCAAACAAAAAGAATTCAATGCGGGTAAGCGCCCTGACTTTCTTCCAGAAACGGCTGCGATTCGCGCCGGAGATTGGAAAGTTGCCCCCTGTCCCGCAGATCTTCAAGATCGTCGCGTTGAAATCACAGGCCCCACCGATCGCAAGATGGTGGTCAATGCCTTGAATTCAGGTGCGAATGTGTTCATGGCAGACTTTGAAGACTCCACTACCCCTACCTGGGAAAACTCGCTCATGGGGCAAGTCAACCTCAAGTTAGCCAATGCGCGACAAATCGATTTCACCAGTCCAGAAGGAAAATCCTACAAACTGGCAGATAAACACGCAGTGTTATTTGTGCGCCCTCGCGGTTGGCATCTTCCAGAGAAACATGTAGTGATTGATGGCCATGTGATCTCTGGGAGTATCTTCGACTTTGCTCTGTACTTTTTCCACAATGCAAAAACTTTGTTAGCGCAAAATAGTGGCCCTTATTTCTATCTACCTAAGATGGAGTCCCACCTTGAGGCGCGTTTGTGGAATGATATTTTTGTTTACGCACAAAAAGCGCTCGGCATTCCTAATGGAACCGTCAAAGCTACCGTACTGATTGAGACCGTGTTGGGCGCTTTTGAGATGGAAGAAATCCTCTATGAATTGCGGGATCACAGCGCCGGCTTAAATGCGGGCCGTTGGGACTACATTTTCAGCTGCATCAAAAAATTCAATCGTGACCCCGACTTCATTTTAGCGGACCGCAACAATGTCACCATGCTGTCCCCCTTCATGCGTTCCTACGCGCTATTGCTCGTAAAAACTTGTCATAAGCGTGGAGCATTTGCAATGGGCGGCATGGCAGCTCAAATCCC
>CAIVHB010000102.1 GCA_903905585.1 uncultured Ferrovum sp.
CAAAGATTTAGGTCTTGATTCAGCTAAACGTGGCCGCAAGCCTGGCACTAAACGCGCCAATGGCGTTCCCAATGCAGCCAAGTATCGTGGCCCAAATGGTGAAACCTGGACTGGGTTTGGCCGTCAGCCACAATGGCTGCACGACGCCCTTGCAAAGGGTAAAAAGAAGGAAGATTTCGCCATTTAAGTTTTGTTGAGGCACCCAAACCTCAACAAAAAAACAGTTTTTCATTTCTCCCCGCTTTGCTGAACAAATGGCTCAGTAGGCGGGGAGAATTATTTTGAGCGTTGAATGGCCAATTTGTTACTATTAAAATTGATTAATAGGAATATCCCTCTTGGCCCTCCCGATTAAACGCATCATTCGTTCCCCCGCAATGTGGTTTCTGCCTGTTGTCCTCATTATCCTATGGGGCGGCATCCTCTTTGATATTCACCGCTCAGAAATCAATCAGCAGGACTTTGCTGAGTCTGCAATCCAATTTCAAGCTCAAACCTTCGCTGAATCCACGCGCGCAAATATTGAGCGGGTGAACGCACTTCTATTTGATGTCCGCAATGATTGGCTTCAACAAAAAACTATTTTTTCTGAGCGATTACGACAACGCCAAGAACTCCTTGCTGATCTCGTTGTTCAAATTTCGATCATTGATCAAGAGGGTTACCTCGTTTTTTCTAATTTAGATACGCAAGTTAAGCGTATTGACTTACGTGAACAAGATTTTTTTAAAAGCCATGTTCACCTCGGGATGGATCAATTATTTATCAGTCAGGCTTATTTAGATCCTATCACCCAACATTGGGTATTACAGTTCAGCCGCCCCATTTTTAAGGGTAATCAATTTAAAGGGGTGGTGGTGGTCTCAGTATCACCTGAGTCTCTTACTAACTTTAATGACAAAATTTTACTTTCTCATCGCATCATCACCACGATTTCAAAAGCTTCTGGATTTCTGCTTGCACGCAGTATTTCGAATGAAAAAATATATCAGCTGCAGTTAAAAGGGTATCCATTTGATACCCCAAATGGTCCTATTTCAGGCGTATATAAAAGAGTGGCCCAATCAGATCAAATTCATCGACTTTTTGGATTTGTTCGTTTACCTGAATTTGATTTAATTGTTTTTGCCAGCCTTCCGTTTGATGAGGTCATGGCCCCCTATTTTGAACACCGTACCCAAGTCATGATTGGTGGGGCGATCATGAGCCTATTTTTGATTGGAATTGGGATGCTGGTTCTACGCAATCAAAAATCCAGCGAACGCGCAGAACAAACTGCTCGTGCGAGCGAAGCTATGTTGCAGGCCTCTATCGAAGCAACGGGTGAGGGCTTTGTGATTTTTGATCAGCATGATCGTTTGGTTTTTATGAATGATCGTTATCGTAGCTTGTATACCAATACTGAAGCGGTATTAAAAATTGGTAAGACCTTTGAGGAAATCATTCGTTATGGCGTAGCGCAAGGGCAATATGCCGCTGCGATAGGTCGAGAAGAACAATGGATCGCTGAACGAATAGAAGCCCATCACATATCTGAGGATCATGTTATTCAGCAACTGGCTGACGGGACTTGGCTCAAAATTCGCGAACGGCGCACATCTGAAGGGTTTACCGTGGGCTTCCGCATTGATATTACTGAGCAAGTAGAGGCCAGACGCGCCGCCGAGCAGGCCTTAAAAGAATCAAAGCAGGCAGAAAAAGCCAAAACCCTGTTTCTTTCCAATATCAGTCATGAATTGCGCACCCCCTTAAACGGCATTGTGGGAATGACTGAAGTCCTCAACCATACTGAACTTACCCCTCAACAAAAAGAAATTCTGCGTTATATCAAAGAGAGTGGAGAAAAACTACGTACTCTTCTCATCAACCTCCTAGACTTTTCTGAGTTGCAGAGCCAGACACTAGGATTAGAGTTAGCTTCATTTAATCCTTATGAAATGTTGGGATCCCTCACCAGCAAATTTCAAGCGCTAGCTTCAAGTAAAAATCTTTCTTTGAAAGCTGGGTCACAAGGCTATGTGCCTTACAGTGTGATTGGAGACGTTGCGCGCATTAGCCAAGTTCTTCGCCAGTTAATTGAAAACGCCCTTAAATTTACTTCAGTGGGCGAAGTTGAAGTCACCATGTTTTTTACTGCTGCTAAAGATGAAGAAAAAGCAATGCTGAGGTTTTCAGTGCGCGATACAGGTTTGGGCATTTCAAGTGAAGACCAAGCAGCCGTTTTTCAGCCCTTCAAGCAAAAAGACGGCTCATCCACCCGCGAGCAAGGCGGGACAGGAATCGGGCTGAGTCTCGCCAAAGGGATTGTAGAAAAACTAGGCGGGCAGCTTGTTCTGAAAAGCGTGCTAGGAGTAGGAAGTACTTTCACCTTTAACGTTGAAGTGACACTTCCTAATTGAAAGCCCTAGCCCTTGAAAAAATCTTGCAATCACAGGGTTATGGCAGCCGTAAGTGGTGTCGTGAACGCATAGAAGGGGGCGACTTCCGGGTTGATGGGCAGGTGTTCACTGACCCCAAATTTCAGATCGATCCCAGCGCTCATGCATTCACCGTGTATGAAGAAACCTTTCACTATCATGAGCACGTTTATCTCGTTCTGAATAAACCCAGTGGTTATGAATGCTCGCGCAGCCCTACCCGTCATCCCGGGGTCTTGGTGCTGCTATCCGACGCGATGCGTCGCAGGGAGGTGCAGCCCGTAGGTCGTCTTGATCACGACACCACAGGGTTGCTTTTGCTATCGGATGACGGGGGATTTATCCATCGCCAAAGCTCACCCAAATACCATGTACCCAAAACCTATTGGGCGCATACCAGCGAGATCGTGAGTGAGGGCGATGCGGAGCAACTTAAGCAAGGCGTGCGCTTAAATGATGAGCCTCAACCTATTGCAGCCTTATCAAGCAAAGTGATTGCTCCGCAAACCCTAGAGATCGTATTATCAGAAGGCAAATACCATCAAGTAAAACGCATGATTGCCGCGATTGGACATCACTGCGCCCGCTTAGAACGCGTTGCCATCGGCAAACTCACGCTAAGCAGCCTAACGCTCCCAGAAGGGTCCTGGCGGCACCTCAGCGAAGAGGAACGGGCCCTGTTAGTCGCTCCGCCTAACACGCCCCCCTTGAATTAAGGCTATCTAGCGTTCTCTTGGCTCAGCGCAATTGAACAAGTCCCCCACAAATACAGACTTAGCCGTTATGCTATGGCCATTAATGTAATGTCACGCTGGTGCTTGAATGAAGACAATCCTTATCCTAAATGGCCCCAACCTGAATCTATTAGGAACCCGCGAGCCAGATCTTTATGGGCACGACACCCTCAAAGATGTCGAAGCACTCTGTACTGAATCTGCCAAGCTCCATGGTTTAGGCATTGAGGCTTTGCAAAGCAACCACGAAGGCGACCTGATTGATGCCATGCATAAAGCAGGACAGGCATTTAAAGCGGGAACGTTATTAGGCGTTGTCATCAATGCCGGTGCGTTGACACACACCTCTATTGGCTTGCATGACGCTATAAAGGGCATTCAACCCTGCCCAGTGATCGAGGTGCATATCTCAAACGTCTATGCACGCGAAGCCTTTCGCCATCACTCTTTTATCGCGCCGGTCGCTGCAGGCTGTATTGTGGGATTTGGAATACGCGGATATCAGCTTGCTATTCATGCGCTTGCAGAAGGACAGCACTGATCACACTCAGCGATGCCATCCAAGCGCAAGCTAAAAGAGATTGGGATTAGAAGCTTGAAATGAGTGAAAAGTTGATGTGAGGATTGTGCTTGGGCGCAGTTCCATGCAGGTCAATCATTGATCCACCCACCTGAACATCTGCGGTCATTCCTAAGAACGGAAAACGACTGCCCACCGCCCACGAACTTAAATAAATTCGAGATCCTTCCGTGGAATCATAAGCAATACTGTTTGCCGCTGATGCATCAAACGAAGCATAGAGCTGCATATTGCCTATGTAGGGCGCCCAAGCAATTTGGGTATCGCGTCTGACTTCAAACAAAAATCCTATCCCACGATCACCCGAGATTGCTCCGGAATCATACCCTCTACCACTACTTTGTCCTCCGTAAGAGGCTAGTTCTGCACTTGGCAACTTATCCCGAGTAAATTGCCCACTGATATTCATTTGAATACTGAAATTCTTTGGTAATTGCTGTGTGCGCTGAAAGCTGTAATCGAACTTCAAAAAGTCAGGATTAAAAGGCGAGCTAAATGCAAGCGCATCACTCGCCAAGTTTGATCCGAAACCTTGAAACCCCTTGAACGCACTCAAACTCAGAGTCTGCGTTCCATCCATCCAGCCATCCAGATTCCAACTCGGAGTGAACTCAGCCACATTGGTTCTGACCGCAGAAGTAGAAAGCGAAGACTTAATATCGGTCTGAGATCGGTTCACAGAGATTCCTGTATCAATATAAACCGAACTTTCACGCGTACGCATGAGGGGGTAATGCAGTTTTGGATTAATGGCGGTTGAGGTGCTAACAATATCTAAGTAGGCCAAATATAACCCTGGATAAGCCTGAGAAGCAGTCAAGCCAATACTCCACACCGCTCCATCATTTCCTATTGCCTGACTGTATCGAGTAGAAAGTGCATAAAGTTCGCTATGAACCAAATCTCCGGCTTGGGTGAGATTCAAATTCCAAAAACCGGGTAAGTCTAGCGGCTCAGTAACATTGAGGTTGTAGTTAATCGAAGCGGGGCCGACATCTTTCGCATTTTCGTTCCCAACCGTTATAGATTGTGAAGTGGGCAAAGGATTCACCGTGACTAATAAATTAGATGCGCCCAATTCAGCACCTTGACGCAGCACTGCCGTACCCGAAACGCCAGGCAGATCGTTAAGCAACAGAAGAACGCGCTCTAAAGTAGACAACGAAAGAGGCTTGTAGGCAGTCAGTTGAAGCGCAAACTTTTCAATGCGCGCATTCATCTTATCGTCTGAGCCTTGAATGAAGACTTCATTGATATAGCCTTCGACGATTTTGATCTTGAAAATTCCGTCCTTAACCTGCTGAGGAGGAACAAATACCCTTACCAGAAAATAGCCGCGCTCACGATATTTTGTTTCTAGCTTTGCGGCTGCTTCACGCAGTGCCTCTAAGGCTACTTTTTTGCTAAACAGGGGGCTGAATAAGGCTTCCATATCCCCCTGGCTAAATACCGAACCCCCTTCAAATTCAACGCCTAAAATATCAAACTCGATATCGTCTACCGCTTTAGGCTGGGCTGCTTTTTCGGGTGCCTGAATTCGAAAATCAAATTTCGGACTGGTGCCTGGCACATAATCAGGAGCGCGCTTTCTAGCGATGTCTGTGGCTTGATTGAGCTGTTGTAGTTGATCTGGCGTGAGTACAGCCGCTTTGACTAATGGAGCAGAGCACAGCAAGCAAACAACAACTGTTGCAAGTATTTCCCCTCGAAAAAACATTCGATGGTTGGAATAATCTGTCATCGTGTTTTACTTATCTTCCATCACAACAAGAGCGGTATTTAAGCCTTTCTCTACGCGCTCAAAATGGAACTCACCTAAAGGATCATCAGGATAGTCTTTGTGGAATTGTCTAACCGAGTCCGATGCTGCAGGGTCTTCTGCTTTGAGAAGGTGATACATTTCCATGTAACGTCGATATTGTTCTGATTTGGCATGCTCTTCTGTCACCGGGTTAAAGAGCCCCACAGAAGTAAGCTTTCCTTTCAGAACCACATCACCCACCGGCCGGAAAGGCAGATCCGTACACTGGTTTACCACCTCTTCGGTGGCGCAAATACGGGTTCCAAAATATTTATTCACACCCTCAGTGCGTGCAGCGGTGTTCACCGTATCCCCCAGCGCCGTGAAGTCCATGCGCGAGTGTGAACCAAAATTACCTACTACAGCAGGCCCAGAATGCAAGCCGATTCGCGTAACACCAATAGGAACATCTTCGGCATTTGCTTTTATTCTAAAGGCTTCGGCATAGGCATCCAATTCAAGCGCGCATCGCACTGCTCTTGCTGCGTGTTCGGTTTGTGGAATAGGTGCGTTAAAAATCGACATGATCGCATCACCAATAAACTTATCGATCGTACCTTCGTGTCTCAGAATAATTTCGCAAGCCCCATCTAGATAAGCATTCAAAACCTCAGACAGTTTTTCTGAGGTGAGCTTTTCAGACAAGGTGGTAAACCCTGCGATATCCGTAAAGATGAAAGTCACATCCTTACGCGTTCCAGAAATACTTAAGCTCTCGGGGTTTTCAACCAACTGCCCCACCACTGCAGGAGACACATAACGCGAGAAGGCCCCTTGAACAAACTGGCGCTGTTTGCGCTCCGCACTCCCAATTAAGGCATCCATCATCCAAAGAGACAGTGCCAGAGAAATGGTGGGGGCCACCAAGGGAATGAGCGGAATGCCCGCATATCGAAAGCCCAGAAATCCTATGGCCCAAAATAAGATCAACACAACGCTACCTGCCAGCAAACTAAAGGCTAATCCCTTTTTGAGTAGACCAATCCCCATCCCCACCAAAGCAAGAATCAATGAAATACCGATCGCCCATTGAATACCTAAACGTAATGGCTGGCGTCCCTCCAAATACTGTGCAATACCATGAGCCTGAACCATAATTCCAGGCATATTTCCATCTTCATCCGACACCACAGCCAGTGGTGTGCGATGACGATCGGTAATAGATAGGACAGCGCCCACCAATACAATCTTGCCAGCAAACCATTCGTTTGGCAGCACCGCTAAAGCATGAGCAGGATAAACGGGAAAGGGGGGCGTTTCCATATCCAAACGCGGCTTCCAGGCAATCTCAACCAGTTTATTGGAGGTATGAACTCCCGCTAGCTCAGCTGCTTTTCTTACAAATCCCAGCGGCATACCTTTGGTATCTTCACCAGGAAAAATCCATCGCACTGAGCTGTCAAAAGGATCGGTTGCCAAATTTGCGGCGGCACGCATGTTCTCGGGCACCATGTCATTCAGATAAGCCAACTGCTCATCATTCACAATGGATGGCGTATTGGAATAGCTAATGAAGGTGGGTACTTTCATTTCGCGCAGCGTTTTCTTTAACGCCGCATCTTTCGCTTCTTCTGTGGCTTGATCGAATAAAATGTCGACGCCGATCATCCTTGCCCCTTTTTTCTCTAAGGTCTGCAAGGTAGTGGCAATAAATTGGCGATCTACAGGTGAGCGATAAGGAAACTGCGCCAAGGTATCTTCATTGATGGCGGCAATGACGATGTCTTTTGATTGGGGTTGGGGCGGCTGCAGTGCAGCGATACGAATGTCACCTGCCACATTCTCAAGTGAAGATAAAAAGGTAAGATATTGCGTACCAAAACTGGCAATAAAAGTTGTCGCGACGACAACAGCCAAAGACTTCAACAACTCCTTAATATGCTTTTTTTTCATTGAGGACGATCCAGATCGTGTTTGATTTTTGCAAGCAAAGCATCCGCCTGCTGAATACATGCCTTCTCAAGCATGAAAGATGATAAGACGAGATCGCTATCTATTTCTTTGGGAATCACAGTGATTGTGATTGCATATTCCTGATTATCTCTTCTAATCACGAAAGTATTGGGGCCTCCAAACCGGGCTATTTTAGGCACGTCTTGCCGATCTTGCCCAACTACCCAAGTAAAATCAGCCCGCCATGAGCGATCAACAGGAAATACTGTAAATTTATCCTCATGATCACTCTCAGGGCGCCACCATACAGGGGACTGGCCTTCCAGCATGCAACGCGTACCCGGGCGGCTCATGTCGATCAACCAAGGCTCCGGAAGCTTTGCAGCATCCGCACCGGCGCGTATCACACCGACAGAGCTAGTGCGAGCATCTCTGGTGTTCACCAGAGCAGCTAGTGCAGCCTTAGGATCGGCAGCGGTTGAATTAGCAGGCATAGCGGGCCCATTGAAGGGGCCTTTGAGTGTGACGCTTTTTCCGTCAGGCCCAACCAAGGTAGCGCGTTCACCTTCCTTTAAAACGACAACGGTGTCGCTATCAATACTTGCTCCTGCTTTTAATTGAGCAGAGCGTGCATCAATGACAATCAGCTTCAATGCGAAACTAGAGATGGGCAAAAGAGAGAGCAGTGCCACCATCGTAATTTTCGATAGTATTTTTATATTCATTGTTTGGTCGCTCCTGGAGCAGTTGTTCCTGGGGCGGTTGCAACAGGAGCGGATGTGGGCGACGGCGCGTTAGGCGCAGCCTGCGCAGGCGTCAAAGCCACGCCTGGCGCTAAAGTAGCTCCCGGAGCGGGAGCTGTGGCTGTAGTTGGAGCGGTAGCGGTAGCTTTAGCTGTAGCCGCAGCAGCCGCTGGAACCGCAGCGGGCGCTTGCGCTAACAATTCAGCACTTGAAGCGGCCATTCCATCTCCTACAATCACAAATGCAGCCCAGAAAAAGGGGTGCGCAGTTTCAGTTTTACCAATCAGTTTAGCTTGAGCCAATTGTAAGGCATGCGCTGATCCACCTTTCAGTTCGGGGCCCAATGAAGAAAACATACCCGACATCAACTTAGCAGTTGCAGCTGAGGGCACCTGCCAGTGGCTTACCACCAAGCTTCTCGCCCCAGCAAAGAAAAAAGATTCTGCCAACCCAGAGAGTGCTTCACCCCCAAACTTCCCTCCCCCTCCAGCAGTATTACAAGCGGATAACACCACCATATCTGCATCGAGCTTCAATGTGGCAATTTCACTTGCTTCAAGCAAACCATCATTATCTTTCTTTGTAGCTTGACCAGCAGGAGGCGTCAACACCAATCCCGGTTCAGACTGACATTTAAGTTCACCCGGCAATAGACCGTGGGTAGCAAAATACAGCACACGATAATCTTTGAGTGATTGCATTCTAAAATTTTGCTCGGTGGCTTGCTCATGCAAAAACAAATTGGAATTTTGCATACCTAAAATACCAGCAATCGTTTTTAGCTCGGTAGCGGTATCGGGCAAGGGCGCCAACGCGCGCAGTGTTGCGCTATTCATTGGCCCATCTGTACGACATTCTGCATTGACTTTTGCCAATTCCTCAGCTGAGTTTTTAGATTTTGCGCCCTCTAGCACTGGATTACCAAAACCCAATAAGGTTTTGGGGGGAATACGCTTAGGGGGGGAGCCTCGTAACGCAAAAAATGCCTGCATAGAAGGCACATGTGAGATCGGAAACTTCTGCCCTAACCAAGCCACTTTTCCATACCCTTTTCCACTAGGATCTTCGGTGACAAGAAGGCTAAAAGGCAAGCTCGCCAAGGGGCCTGCTGGAGCAATAATAATATGTGTCATTCCCTGCAGCTGAGGTTCAATCTTGCTGAAGAGACTTTTATAAAGTTGATAAGATCGTTGAAGATCAAATTCATTCACCGATCCAGCCTGAATTTCAAGTGCGCGGCGCAGTGCCTGAACGGTATCACGAAGACTCTCTGACCCTTCATTGATGCTTTGCACCCAATTACCATCGCGGCGAGTGACTTGCACAAAGGATCGCTGACGCCCCACCACAAAGCTCACCAATGCCTCAGTATCGCCAAGCCGCTTACGTAATTCTAATAACTGAAGTGGTTTAGGGTTTGCGAGCTGATCGTATTCTGGGAAATCTGCAGATATTTTCTTCTTAAGCGCATCGGCTTTTGCTTTTTGCTCTGCAATTTTTTTCTTAAGCTTTTCCTCAGCAATCGCACTACGATCATCATCAGGTGCAGACTGCTCCAGGGCCAATTCTGCACGGGCTACGTCAGATTGGCGCTGAGCATCTTGCATCTCTTCAATCAAGGCGCCCATTTTAGGATCATCGGCCGCCAAACGTGCCTGCGCTTTAGCAATCGTTTTATCGACTACCCCTGATCGCGCCATTTGAAATGCATCAAAGGCTTCAGCATACAAACCTTGTTTTGCATTTTCATCAGTGAGCGTCTTTGCATAGTCCACAATTGCAGAACAAAACGGGCTAATCTGATCGATATTCATGACTGAATTTGAAGGAGGCAGAGCGCGCGCCATGCGAAACACGTCTCGATACGTAATGATGGCCGATGAGTTCAAACCTTCTTTTTGGTAGGCTCTCCCCAAGCTAGAAAGCACTGCAATCGAAGGGACGCCTTCGCCAAACATTTCTTTGCGTATGGCAAAAGCCGTACCAAAATAAGTTTCAGCAGCAGAGACCCGGCCTTGGCTAATACTGACTTCACCCAGCACCATCAACAGATCCGCTTTGCGCCATGCTGGGAAATCAGGGATTTTTTCCAGCATTAACAACCCTTCACTCGCAAGCGCACTAGCGGATTCAAGGTCATCATTACGAAGGGCCATATTGGATTGAAAAGTGAGCGCCAAAACCAACTCAAACTGTTCAGAACCGGTGGCCCCCGCCCCTTGCACCAAATCATTCAATCCAGCGTTAGATTGATCACCCGCCAGCTTGCGCCAATATTCTGTAGCGGCTTGCGCATTTTTCAAGGCCGCCACAAAGTCTCCGCGATTTGCCGCAGCCAAGCCTTGATACCCTAAAAAACGCGCACGATCAGACTCAAATGGAGATTTTTGAATAATGGGTTCAGCACGCCGAAAGAGTGCCTCTGCTTCTTCTGCTTTACCTACATTACTGGCGTTCAGCGCGAGGTCCATTAAGGTATCGGCAATCTCGACTGCGTTTTCAGATAAAAACTTGCTCTGCAGATCTAGGGCTTTGCGAAACAGTTCTTCAGACTGAACAAAATTAAATTGTGCATTCGCATTTCGCCCCTCACGAACCAGATCCTTAATTTTTTGAAGATCTGCTTCTGAGGCGAGAATGATGGGCTTCCCCCACAAGGCAGTCAGATACTCTTTGGTAGAAACACTCTCAACGACCTTATCTTCAAGTGCATAGGAACGGAGAATAATAGAAACCAATGCGGGAGGTGCATCAGCAACCGCCAATTCGTCTCTACTGCGACTGATAGCAACAAGATGCTGCCACCCTCCAGATTTAAGTTTGCATGGCAATAAGGCAATTGCTTTTGGACCTGTATTGTCAAGCCATTTGGCATCACCACATATTGCTTTTGCATTGATCGCTATCGCCATGCGACTTATTTTGTATTGCGTCAGTATGGCTGCGTGAAGAGCGGCTTCATCCATCTGCGCGGCAGAGAGAAATCGACCATAGGCTACCCCTCCTGAGACTTTATCTTGGCAAACCAAATTCTCATCCACGGGAATAGGAGGCTCTGCCTGCACATCATCACGTTGAACAGCCGTGCACCCTTCTCCCAAAAGATTCTCGCCCAGAGCACGCGCTTTCTTAAGTGCTGGGGCAGCGGCAGGTAATGCTGCGGCGGCAGCGGCAGGTGCAACGGCAGCGGGTGCGGCAGGTGCAACGGCAGCGGGTGCGGCATTATCTGTTGCAGCAAAAACCTCCGAAAAGGCGACCGCATTCAGC
>CAIVHB010000103.1 GCA_903905585.1 uncultured Ferrovum sp.
AGAGCAGTCAGAACACGCCCACCCAAACCTTTGTAGGCGGTCGCCTCAACATAAATAGTGTCGTTCCACATGGCATAGAACCCTGCACCCATCACATTCTGTTGAAGCGTATTGTCGAGCAGTGATGCGGCAGCGGGAGCACCCGCATTTGCTTGAGAGGGGCCGTTGTAAGGGTAAGCCCATATTGGTGTGGAATTCCAAACATCTTGCATAGTGGGGGCATTATTTACCGTGACCCCAAGTAGCACATCCTTGCCCCCTAGTTTGGTCAAATGCGCATAACGCAAATCCATATTGTCCCAATGCCAATTACCCGCGTTGTAGTTTCCACCTAAAGGATTGGTCCCACCTCCTGGCTCATAGGTGACCTGCACAAAGGCACCCGATTCCTCGGTAATGTGGCCCCCAAAATAAGCTGATACTTGTTGATCTAGCAAGGTGCTATTAGAAGCAGGGGTATATCCTGCATCATTATTGCTTGCGACATGACTCAAAGATGACTGAGTGGTGATCGCAATACCTGGCAGATGCTTCTCACCATCACTGGCAGTGTAACCATAGAGTTTGAAATCACGGCCATAGGGTTTCAGTTGCGGGCCAAACGCACCCACATGACATTGCGCGCAAGGCTGGCCTGTTTGCTCCGCAAAAGCCGGGATGGCGAGCGCATCCAATGCCATCAAGCTCAACATCAAACTACCCACCATACTGATCAATGCGATCAGCCGATTGGAATTTACGTTTTTATTGTTTTTGCCCATACTTGATCCTTGTCATGCATTGTGTGCTTGTTTGAACATCAGGCCTCTGGCACCTGAAACCACGCTACCACCTCAGTTAATTCCTCAGAGAGTGCTTGCAAACGACCCGCAGCCTCAGAAGAATGGGTGATCGCTATTTTGTTTTCTTCTGCCATCACTGCGATCTGCTCCACGCTCTGCGCAACCATGGTGCTTGCCGTAGCCTGCTCATTAGCAGAGACAGAAATCTGCTCAACGTTCTCGGTGGTTTGCGCAACCGCTTCCCGAACAGAAGCCAGCGCCACTTTCACTGAAGCCATATATTTCTGGCTCGATACTAAGGAGTCATGCCCTTTTTGAATGGCGCGCTGCACACCTTCAGATTGTTCGCCTGTCTTAGCCGTCACAACATCAATGGCTGCAGCGGATTGACGGGATTTCTCTGCAAGCTTACGAACCTCGTCTGCAACGACAGCAAAGCCACGTCCATGCTCACCCGCACGCGCTGCCTCAATCGCAGCATTCAAAGCCAGCAAATTAGTCTGCTCAGCAATCTCTTTTACTTGTTTTGTCATTTCAGTAATACGTTGCGCGCTATCGGTGAACTCTCCAACTGTGCCTGCTATTTCATTCACTGAAATTTCCATCTTGTCCATTTCACGAACCAATGCCTCCAAAGTCTGGCTGCCTTGAGTGGTTTCGGCCAAACTTTTCTTGGAAAGTGACATCACATCCGAAGCACCTTGCGCTACAACGCTTACAGAAGAGGTGAGTTCTTCAACCGCAGCAGCAGTGCTTGAAGAAGCCTCGCTTTGTACTTGGGAGGAATTGGCCACAATTTCAGATGAATGCGCCAGCGCTTCGGCTGCTTTAGAAACAGAGATCGTGCTTTCGCGAACTGTGGCAACAGTTTTGATCAAGCTATCCCGCATCAGTTTGATCGCGGCCATCAAACTATGCTCATCGCCCGCTTTAAGAGCCACCGGATTACGTAAATCACCGCGGGCAATTTCACTTGCAATTTTGATGGCATATTGAGGCTCGCCACCAAGACTATTCACTAACCCTTTGGTGATTGAATAAGCAATGAGTGCGCCGACCAATAAGCCTGTTGAGGAGAGCACAATCATTACGGTAATTGCAGTTTGGTAACTTGCTTTAGTTGCTGCTGCCGTCTCAGAGGTACGCTTTACGGTTGCTTGCATCAGCTTATCTAAAGCGCCGATGTAAGCCTCTTGCTCTGGGCCTGCTTTCTCGAGCAGTACCTTTTTAGCTTCATCAAGTTCGCCATCCGCAGCCAGATCCAAGAAAGCATCTTCATCAATGATATAGCCAGAGCGAGCGTCATGAACGGCGACCAAGAGCCCTTGCTCTTCGGGTGACATATTGTCTTGTTCTAGCTCATTGAGATATTTTTTACGGGCAATGCGTTGTTCTTTGATCAGCGCAATCTCGGCATTTACTTTATTTTGGTCATTGAGAATAACGATTGTTCTCATATGGCGTGCAATCTCGAGCAAACAAACCTGCCAACGATTAGTGGTGATGATGTTAGGGATCGCACTCTCGTTCACATGCTCTACAACAGAATTAAAACGGTTCAGTCTTTCTGCTGAAGTCCCTGCCACTGCCACCAGAATAAGCAGAATGACCCCAAAACCCAGTCCAAGCTGGACACCGATACGCATATTTTTGAAACCCATCGAGCAACTCCAGAAGATCAATCAGAGAATAGAATCAAGCAATATGAGCAAGACAAAAGGTAATGAGCCTAATGCGCATTAGTCGATTTTAAAGACTAACGGCAAAAAATACTTTAACTAATGTGAAGAGTTCATTGTATCTTTTCAAAAAACATTAAATTCGCTTAAATCGCTCAAAGTAAGTATTTTCTGTGTATTATTTTGAACGATGCGTTGGGGCTTGAATCCGCATGACAA
>CAIVHB010000104.1 GCA_903905585.1 uncultured Ferrovum sp.
AAACCGCCAAAGGCCTCTCCTGCAAGCGGTCCTCAGAAGTCAGAGCAGCCCGAGAGCAGCAGTAACACCCCGAGCGCCCAGAATGATGCTGAGGACCGTTCTAAGGAGTTTTCCAAGATCCAGCAGGGAATACGCCAATCTGATTCCACGATGGCTGATCAGCAGCGAGCTTTGCGGGGTACGGTCTATGGCGCTCAGAACGGTGAGGTTCAGTTTCAGAAGGCTGCGAAGGCAATCGCATCGTGAATCGTGAGCTACACGATAGTCTGTTCGAGCTTTATATCGCTGGTGGTTTGGAGCTGATGAAGCTTGGCACTCGCGGGCTGAAGCGCGAGCTGATCATCGATCTGGAAACGTCTGGGCTGAACTGTGATTCACTGGCGTGGTCGAACTTGCCGGGCAGATGGTCGATCCAGCTGAACCATAAGCGCGCATTCTCAGCATGAGCGGCATGGCAAGATAGGAGACTGATGGCGACGAGGAGGAGCTTCGAGAAGGAACGAATGGCGTTGTATAATACCATCTTGCCCTCAAGATGTGTAATGATGTTGTGCGCCACCACTGCAGCACAACATCATTGGAGGTATTCGACTACCTGTAGAGTATCGGGCACCGGACTATCAACAATGACGGCATCACCGCCGTTATCCTTGCAAAGTTTTGCCACTTTGGGGCTACCGATAAACTTCCCATCCATTGCACTGTATAGCGCCATATGTGCAGTTCCCCTGATGACAAAAATGGCGCCAATAATTCGAAACCTTTTGGGAGGCTGTCCATGCGTCCAATAATCTATGCCGTTCGCAGTTACCCGAGTTCCACCAGTACCGACATGGATCGAGGAGTCACTATAATAGAATTCAAAGGTTCTTATTTCTGGATAGGTATTTTTACAATTTTGTATCATTATTTGTAAGCCAGCATCGGTTTTCGCAGTTTGAGCAGCGTTATTTGTACAGCCTTTTAGGTCATGAACGGGACGTTTGACACGCCCTTTTGCATTAGCTGTAGTAATAATAAATAAGGACAATACGCATATTTTTAATATATTTTTCATTATTTACTTTAATAAGCTATAAGATGGACATATCTAGGCGAGATATTTTTTCTATTATGCTCTTATTTCAGATGACCCAGCGCTATATCGAGGTCAGTGAGGATGCGTGTCGAAGGGTGGTTGGGTGACGGTGATGTCAGGAAAATATAACTAATAAAAAGCATTAAAAATGCCGCAGCGTATTTATTGTAGGGTTGTGCCAAACGCCAAATTTTTAGCATATAGGTCTAACCTCAGTCTTTTTGGATGAGAATATCTCGGCCAAAGCACGTCGTACTTGTACCTACTTTGCGCTCATTCATTTCTTGAAATGAAACTATCTTCCAGCCATCTTGTAGAAACCCTGTGAGGTTTTCATCCATATCTTGGCATCCCTTTTCACTGTAGCCACCGGTTGTGAGACCCATTCCTGCGTAGGACCAAATGACCCTTTGCTTGACTTCAACGGGTTGCTTGACTTCAACGGGTTGATCTTCACTAGAAGCAGACGCTTCTGGAACTTTTTTTGAGGTACCGTAAGATGCATAAGCAAAAACGCCGATTACGGTTGTAAGGACTGCAAATATTAATGCGAGAATGATATTTTTATTGGTCATTTTCTGTCCTTCTCATAATTCCACTATCAATTGTAATTTCTAATAATCAAAAAATGTTCCTAGCCAAGAAAGCCACTTAGATAAGCGACTGAGCCGCATTGATTTACAGAATATACTTAGGTATATATCACTATATAGGTTGCTGCTCTTGTCGATCCTCTACCTCATCAGGCAGTGCAGCGTGATGTTGGCTGATTTAGCCGACATTTCCCAGATGGCCCCCAAGAGAAGGCCGATTGAGGGCAAGATTGCCGTATGGGATGGCATTGCGCAACCGGATTTTGGCGTGCTGGCGCTTTCAGCCGCTCCTTGACGCTCCAATCTGGCAAT
>CAIVHB010000105.1 GCA_903905585.1 uncultured Ferrovum sp.
CATTCTTTCAGCGGCGCTGAAAAAAGATTTACTCGATGCTCAAGGCTATGCGCAACTCATCGATACCACCACCCGCCTGAACACCCCGGGGCCGGCCCTTGCACAACTAAAAGGGGTGCATGCCCTAACCGATATCACCGGATTTGGTCTTGCCGGACATGCCTTGGAGCTTGCACGCGGCTGTGGAAAAGTGATTGATATTGAATGGGAAAAAGTCCCTTTATTAGAGGGTATAGAGAATCGAGCCGCAGACGGCCAAGTCACCGGGGCATCCGGGCGCAATTGGGCAGGCTATGGCCATGCAGTTCAGCTTTCGGCAGGGCTTTCTAAAGTGCACCGCGATTTACTCAGCGACCCCCAAACCAGTGGCGGCCTATTAGTCTCTTGCTCACCCGATCATGCAAATGCAGTTCTTGAAATCTTCCAGAAAGAAGGTTTTCATTTCGCCGCTAGGATTGGCAGCATCTCCAATGACCCGGTATCAGAAACTGCACCTGCTCTTCGCATACAATAGCGCACCACTATGAAGGTATCTAAATGAAACTGAAACATCACTTATGCTATGCATTGATTGGGCTATCGCTTTCGGGATGCGCTCTTTTGAAGCCCTCTCAGATGGGCGCTCTGCAATCTCCTGCAGCTAACATTCCAGGTCAGTTTCATCAGATGACCACCTACCGTAGTCAGAATGGTCAACTCAGTTTAGATTTAAAAGCCGAGAAAAAACAAATCGAATTAGATGGAACTCAGGTAGAGGCTCTGACATTCAATGGAGAATATGCCGGCCCCATCCTCAGGCTCAAACAAGGCGACGTCCTGCATGTAAACCTCACCAACGCCACCGACGAAATCACAAACTTTCATTTTCATGGCTATCACGGTTCACCACTCGCCAATGGTGACAATATGCACATTGAAATACAGCCTGGTACGACCTTCGCCTACTCAATGACGATCCCTGAGTCCCAGCCCCCTGGCCTGTACTGGTATCACACACACATTCATCATCAAGCTGAAGATCAAGTCAACCGTGGGCTGTCGGGCGCGATCATTGTAGAAGGAATCGATTCGCGAATTCCAGAAACAAAGGGACTTCAAGAACGTCTGCTCGTTCTCAAAACTTTTACCCTTCCAGAGGGAAGCGAGACCTCGGAAAATAAACGTCTACATGGCTTGGTTCAAACGATTAACGGTCATGCCCATAATGCAATTCAAGTCGTGTCGGGTAGCACCGAACTCTGGCGACTGAGCAACCAAAGCCCCAATGATTATCTGCATTTGTACATCAAGGGAGTGAAATTCAAGGTGATTGCACTCGATGGATCACCGCTTTTAAAAGATGAAATCACCGATCGATTAGAAATTGGCCCTGCAGCGAGAGTAGAGGTATTAGTGACATTCCCCAAAGAGGGTAACCTAAGTTTAATGTCCGGCTCGGTTCTCACAGGTGTAGGAAAAGCGATGAAACGGGAGCGTGAGTTGGCGGCTATTACGGTTATTTCGAATCCAACCGATCTCTCTACAGCCCAGTCCAGCGCTCCACGGTCACCTCACACGCCCGATCTTCGGCTAGCGACCATCACAGCAAAAAGAACGGTTCATTTTTCACAAAAACCAGGGGAAGAGGTGTACTTCGTCGATGGTAAAACCTTCGACCACACGCGCATCGATACCCGAGTCCCCCTCGGTTCGATTGAAGAATGGACGATTGAGAATGAAACGGAAGACATGCATATCTTCCATATTCATCAAGTGCATTTCCAAGTGGTCGCGATCAACGGTGAACCACAAGAATTTAATGAAATGCATGACACCATGCGCGTGCCAGAAAAAGGCAACATCACGATACGCATTCCCTTCACCGATCCCAAGATCGTGGGAAGCTTTATGTACCATTGCCATGTTCTCAAGCATGAAGACCACGGCATGATGGCCATGATCGAAGTCTACGATCCTAGCGCGCCAACAACGGAATCTTCAGATCAAAGTGGCCACAATCACGGTGAAATGCATGAGCATCATGGCGCTCAGAGGTAAGCAACTTACTTAACCATCACCTCAAGCTTCATCTTGGGATGAATTCCGCATACCACTTGATTCGCGCCAGGGGTATCGAAAGAAAAAGTGGTCGTTTCACCGGGCTTTTGAACACCATGATCAATCTTGCTGCCATCGGGATTCACCGTGCGAAGATTGTGCTTCACGTCATCCGCGTTGACAAAATTTACTGGCTCCCCAGCCTTGACTTCAATTTGACCAGGCTCAAACTTCTGCTTGATTTGTAGCACTTCCAGATCTTCGGCAAGCACCACTGCCGAACTGATCACCAATGTGGTTAGCAATACGAATTGTGTTTTCATCACGTGAGTCTTAATCAACCCTCAACCTTGATCTTCATCTTCATGGTGGGGTGGATCTTGCATCGAATATCGTAGGTTCCTTTCTTGGGAGGAGAGTACTTCACCACTGCACCAGGTGGCTCGGTCCCTAAGTTATTCGACTCTTCTTCTGGGGTCACTACGGTCAGGTTGTGCTTAACCGTATCGGAATTGGTGAAGCTGATGTTGTCCCCTACTTTTACTGTCAGCGAATCCATATTGAATCGCTCTTTGTTTTGATCAACCGTGAAGTCACCTGCTTGCGATCCAGCAGAAATGAAACCACTCAGCAGCACACATGAGAGAAGAACTTTTCGCATTGTTGTATTCCTTATCTTTGGGTTGAATTGCAATGGTGACTGCTAAAAATCAATGATTCACTTCGTAAGCATAGGTTGGCGAAAAAGCGAGCCACAGGCTCAGATAAAGCGTGTTGTAGCTGGAAGCATTTGCCGAAGTCCCATTGAACTGCTGATAGGCATACCATTGCAAAGACAAGCGGGCATTGGCCCACTGCGGTACGGACTTGGTTTGCCCTAAGAATACATATGCGATCTCTGCGACATAACCTTGCGAGTTAGGAGATACAGAAGCGTTTGGCAAAGGGCCTGCTGCCGCAGAGCTTTGCCAATAAGCCGCATCAGTCGTGCCCATGGTATGAAAATATCCGATTGTAGGCGTGATTCTATTTTCATAACTATAGGAAACATCCGCACGGAAAGTCTTTAACTGATTGGTTCGGTTGATAGCATTACCTGATGCAACAGAATAATTGAGATCCATATCTTCAATTTCATAGATTGCATGGGCAGAGATGTAGTGCGTATCGCTCCCTTTGTATTGATAATTGAAATCAAAAGCATGATCCCTAAAACGGTCTTTACCGCCAAGACTGGTATCACCACTTGGATATTTACTTCCCATCAGTCCTAGTGCTCCAATTTCAACATTATGATTCTCAGAATCATGTTGAAGTGCAATACGCCAGTAGGGCATTAAGTCAGGGTAATTGTCTGAAGGATTTCCTGGCCGTTGTCCAAGAGCAGTCAGAACACGCCCACCCAAACCTTTGTAGGCGGTCGCCTCAACATAAATAGTGTCGTTCCACATGGCATAGACCCCTGCACCCATCACATTCTGTTGAAGCGTATTGTCGAGCAGTGATACGGCAGCAGGAGCACCTGCATTTGCTTGAGAGGGGCCGTTGTAAGGGTAAGCCCATATTGGTGTGGAATTCCAAACATCTTGCATGGTGGGGGCATTATTTACCGTGACCCCAAGTAGCACATCCTTGCCCCCTAGTTTGGTCAAATGCGCATAACGTAAATCCATATTATCCCAATGCCAATTACCTGCGTTAGATGTTGCACTCTGCGGCTCATAGGTGACCTGCACAAAGGCACCCGATTCCTCGGTGATATGACCCCCAAAATAGGCTGATACTTGCTGATCAAGCAAAGTGGAATTAGATGCAGAGGTATATCCTGAATCATTATTGCTTGCGACATGACTCAAAGATGACTGAGTGGTGATCGCAATACCTGGCAGATGCTTCTCACCATCACTGGCGGTGTAACCATAGAGTTTGAAATCACGGCCATAGGGTTTCAGTTGCGGGCCAAACGCACCCACATGACATTGCGCGCAAGGCTGGCCTGTTTGCTCCGCGAAAGCCGGGATGGCGTGCGCATCCAATGCCATCAAGCTCAACATCAAACTACCCAACATACTGATCAATGCGATCAGCCGACTGGAATTTAAGTTCTTAGGATTTTTTCCCATACTTGATCCTTTTTATGCAGTAAGTGTTGGCTTAAACATCAGGCCTCAGGCACATGGAACCAAGCAACCACCTCTGTCAATTCCTCTGATAATGCTTGCAATCGACCTGCTGCCTCGGAAGAGTGAATAGTTGCCATCTTGTTTTCTTCTGCCATGACCGCAATTTCCTCAACACTCTGTGCAACACTTGTACTTGCAAGAGCCTGCTCGTTAGCCGACACGGAAATCTGTTCAATCTCCTCAGTGGTCTGTGAAACAGCCTCTCGTGCCGTAGCCAGTGCCTCCTGAACACTTGCCATATATTTTTTACTAGATAAGAGTGAATCGTGTCCCTTCTGAATGGCGCGCTGCACACCTTCGGATTGTTCTCCCGTCTTAGCCGTAACGACATCAATGGCTGCGGCAGATTGACGGGATTTCTCTGCAAGCTTACGAACCTCATCTGCAACGACAGCAAAGCCACGCCCATGCTCACCCGCACGCGCCGCTTCAATTGCAGCATTTAAGGCCAGTAAATTGGTCTGTTCAGCAATCTCTTTAACTTGCTTGGTCATCTCCGTAATACGTTGAGCGCTATCTGTGAACTCACCCACTGTGCCAGCGATCTCATTGACAGATGTTTCCATTTTTTGCATCTCAATGACCAAAGCGCTTAAGGTCTCACTACCTTGAGTTGTTTCAGCCAAACTTTTCTTGGATAGCGCCATCACATCTGAAGCCCCTTGTGCGACAACGCTAACCGAAGCGGTCAATTCTTCTACCGCAGCAGCAGTATTGGAGGATGCCTCACTCTGAACCTGGGAAGAATTCGCCACGATCTCGGAGGAATGGGCCAGATCTTCTGCTGCTCTAGACACCGAAATCGTACTTTCACGCACTGTACCAACAGTTTTAATTAATCCATCGCGCATTTGCTTGATTGCCGCCATCAAACTGTGGGTATCACCGGCTTTAACCACCACGGTATTACGTAAATCACCCCTGGCAATCTCACGCGCAATTTTGATTGCATACTGGGGCTCCCCCCCTAAGCTTGATACCAAGCCTTTGGTGATTAAGAATGCAATCACCGCACCGATAAGCAATCCCAAAGATGAAAGGCTTAGCATGACGGTTATAGCATTCTGATAGCTGGTCTTGGTCTCAGCGGCCTGCTCTGAGGTGCGCTTGACGGTTGCTTGCATGAGCTTATCCAGAGCACTGATATAAGCCTCTTGTTCAGGGCCTGCTTTCTCAAGCAAAACCTTTTTAGCGCCAGCCAAATCACCCTCTGCGGCTAAGTCCAAAAAATCATCTTCATCGATGATGTAGCCAGACCGCGCATCATGAACTGCAACCAGAAGGTCTTGTTCCTCCTTAGTCATATTTTGTTGTTCTAATTGATTAAGGTATTTTTTTCGCGCGATTCTTTGTTCTTTGATCAGGGCGATTTCTGCATTGACTTTATCTTGGCTGTCTAGGATGACGATGCTGCGCATATGTCGAGCAATTTCCAACAAACAAACTTGCCAGCGGTTTGTTGTAATGATGTTGGGAATGGCACTCACGTTCACATTCTCAACGACTGAATTAAAACGATTCAGTCGTTCTGAAGAAGTCCATGCAACGGCGAGCAGTAAAAGCAAAATAAGGCCAAAACCCAGTCCAAGCTGGACACCGATTCGCATATTTTTGAAACCCATCGAGCAACTCCAGAAGATCAATCAGAAAATAAAATCAAGCAATATGTGCACGACAAAAAATAATGATCCTCATGCGCACTTATCCATTTTATAGAGTAACGGCAAAAAATACTTTAACTAATGTGAAGAGTTCATTGTATCTTTTCAAAAAACATTAAATTCGCTTAAATCGCTCAAAGTAAGTATTTTCTGTGTATTATTTTGAACGATGCGTTGGGGCTTGAATCCGCATGACAA
>CAIVHB010000106.1 GCA_903905585.1 uncultured Ferrovum sp.
CGAGCGTAGTCGTATCGTTGCCCAAACCATGCTCAAACGTGCTGGCACCCCAGAAGATGTGGCGGATGCTGTCTGCTTTCTGGCTTGCCATGCGCCTTACGTCACCGGCCACATTCTTCCAGTTGACGGCGGAAGGCACGCCTATCTTTAAAGGCTCAGATTTTTTTATGAGCCGTAAATCAAATAGAAATTCAGAGACTAAACGATTTATTCGCGTATCACCCGCTGAATCAGCGATCCATAAATTCATTGCAAACAAACTGCAAGAAGGAATAGTACTTCATAGGCAGGGGTATCTCGATCAAGCCCGAGTGATATACGAAGAAATCTTAAAAACAACGCCCCATCATTTCGATGCTTTACAGCTTCTTGGAACGCTAGCGGGACAACAACAAGAATGGCAAAGAGCGGCTTCATTTATTTCTAAAGCCTTAAAAATTGATCCTAAGCACACTGAAGCTTGGAACAACCTTGGAAACGTAAAAAAAGAATTAAGGCAGTTAAAGGAGGCGCTTTCTTGTTACGACAAAGCAATTGCGTTGGATATTTCAAATGCTGATACCTACTTTAATAGAGGCAATGCTCTAAAAGAGTTAGAAAGATTAAGCGAGGCACTCGATAGTTATAAAAAAGCGATCGCATTGAAAAGCAATGATGCCGAGTTTTACTACAACCAAGGTATTGTTCTCCAGGATTTAAAGTACTTCGATGAAGCGCTAGAAAGCTTCAACAAAGCACTCTCGCTCAATCCTCTCTTTGCTAAAGCGCACCTAAGCCTGGGCAGTGTTCTCAAGGATCTTGAACAGATTGATGACGCTCTCACCAGCATCGATAGAGCAATTGAACTTGACGAGCACTATGCAGAGGCACATTACAACCGCGGAGTGGTCCTTATAAATCAGTTACGTCTGGATGAAGCGATACAAAGCTTTGATCTTGCGCTATCTCTACAACCAAATTTCCCAGATACACACTGGAATCGATCACTATGTCATTTGCTAATGGGAAATTTCCGCGATGGATGGGAAGGATATGAGTGGCGATTTCGCCTTAACTCAATAGCGAATCAAAAAAGAACTTTTAATAAACCACTTTGGCTTGGTGATACATCCATTCAAGACAAGAAGATCTTACTGCACGCTGAGCAAGGTCTTGGAGATACGATTCAATTTTCTCGATATGTTGAATTGATCTCTCAACTGGGGGCTAAAGTAATTTTAGAAGTACAAGAGTCTCTTCTGGTTTTACTAAAAAACCTTCCGGGGCTTCACTCTATTATTACTGTTGGCGATAATCTGCCTGAATTTGACCTACATTGCCCTTTGCTGTCTCTGCCTCTGGCACTCCAAACAGAATCGCATACCATTCCTCTCCCCTCCAAAAATATATCTACTGATCCACAAAAAATTAAATATTGGAGCCAAAGGTTAGGCATACAAACTAGTCTTCGTATTGGCATTGTTTGGAGTGGGAATGTTGAGCACAAAAGTGACAAAAGTCGAAGTCTTTTATTGTCTCAATTCATGCCTTGCTTGCCTAAAAATTGCTCAGTTTTTAGCCTACAAAAAGAAATCAGGAACTGCGACTCTGAAGCCTTAGGGAATAGCAGCATCAGTCATTTTGGCGAAGAGCTCAAAGACTTTAGTGATACAGCGGCACTATGTGAACTGATGGATGTAATTATCAGCGTAGACACTAGTGTTGCACATCTTGCCGCAACACTTAACAAACCAACTTGGCTCCTCATTGGCTATCCGCCTGATTGGCGTTGGATGTTAGATCGCTGCGACAGTCCTTGGTACCCCTCAATGAAACTCTACAGAAGAAGATCCTTACATAATTGGAATGAGGCTTTAGAAAACTTGAAAGATGATCTAGAAGGGCTTGTTGAACTTCATGTTACGAAAAGCGTTACACGATTACCCAAGGATTTGCTAGACCCATAAAGTCAATCCGGCCTAATTTCGTTGTCTCTAGTACAATTGTCAGCATCATGAATGCACCCTACCCTCCGCAACGCTCAAGAAACTTTATCCGCTTGCAAGATCACCTGCAAGGTACGGTAGGCCGAGCCATTGGCGATTACAACATGATCGAAGAGGGCGATACGGTCATGGTATGCATGAGCGGCGGGAAAGATTCGCACGCTTTGCTGGATATTCTTCTTGCTCTTCAGCGCCGAGCACCCGCGAGCTTTAAGATCATCGCGGTGAATGTTGACCAGAAACAGCCTAACTTTCCCGAGCATGTTTTACCGGAATATCTTACGAAACTGGGTGTAGATTTTAGAATTGTCGAGGCCGACACCTATTCTGTCGTACGCGAAAAAATCCCCGAGGGTAAAACCACCTGCTCTCTCTGCTCTCGTTTAAGACGTGGCATTATTTATCGGGTAGCGCGCGAATTAGGTGTGACTAAAATCGCGCTGGGCCATCATCGTGATGACGTGCTAGAAACCCTATTCTTGAATTTATTCTTTGGTGGGCGCCTTAAAAGCATGCCCCCCAAATTAGGAACGGACAATGGCGAGTTTGTAGTGATTCGGCCTTTGTATTACTGCACAGAAAAAGATATTGCCGCCTACGCACGGGGCATGGAATTCCCTATTATTCCTTGCGATTTGTGCGGCTCTCAAGAGAACTTAAAGCGTCGCACCATCAAAGAAATGCTGCAAGGGTGGGAAAAGGAAGAACCGGGTCGACTCGACAATATTTTTAGGGGCATTCAGCACGTCACCCCCTCTCACCTTGGGGATTTGAAACTCTATAACTTCTTGGGTCTTAAGCCAGGAATGGCTAAGGGCGCTCATGATGAAGTGGAGGGTGACACCTTATTTGATCCGCCTGCAGAAACAGGCGGATTTTTGAAGCTAGATCGCGCAGACAGTGAGCGTATTCACTTCGTACGCCGCGCGAAACCCGTCATCAGTCAGGGTTCGACACGACAAGAACACACTATCGATTCTGAGTAATTCAAGCTCGGCGCTTTAGCTCAGTCGTGCAAACGAAAGTTCTATAATGCCTCTACGGTTTGCAAGCCATGACTTGCAAAAATAATCTTTCATGATTAATATGCAAGCCATGACTGACAATATTAGATTACCTGATGAATTGGGCTGCCAATTACAAGCCCGCCGAGAAGCGCTGGGCTTAAGCAAGTCAGCACTTGCCGAAAAGGCAGGCAAAGTGCGTGAAGTCATTTATCGCCTGGAGGCGGGAGAAGAGTCCACCGTGTCCTCTCTCTTGGCCGTCATGGGGGCATTGGGGCTGGTGATGCGTGTCGAACGCGCAGGCCTGCCAACGGCTAGCGAAGTCGCCGCTAGGTTCCGGGATGAGGGCGACGATGCTCCCTGAAAAAATTCCCCTGCTAAATGTCTCAATTGGTGACACCGAAAACGCGGGCCAGTTGATCCGAGCGTCTACCTACGAATTTCGCTATCTGCAGACCAACCCCCAGCAAGCCGCTGTGGCGTTGCTGATGCCGCCCGAGCAGCAGCTTACCTGGCAAGACGGCGACCTGTTTCCGCCGATGGACCAGAACCTGCCCGAAGGCGATTTGTTTATGAAGATTCGGGACCTCTTCCCGAAGCAGCCCATGACGCCCATGCACATGCTTGCGCTGGTGGGGCGTAATGGCATTGGACGGCTGGGCTACAGCTTGCCAGACCACGCACCCGTACCCTTGCCCCGAACGCTGAGCAAAGGCGAGTTGCAGGGCACTGCTTACACCCCCGAGGTATTTAATGACCTAGTAGCCGCGTACTTGAGCACAGGCGCAGGCATTGCTGGCATGCAGCCCAAGATCATGGTGCCTGACCGGCCGACCGTACCCATTCCCTCACTCATCGTGAAGGCCGCCAGCCCCGCATATCCAGGCTTGGCCGCCAACGAATTCCTCTGCCTGAAAGCCGCCCGAGAAGCGGGCATCGACACACCTGCGTTTGCACTGTCTGACGATGGACAAATGCTGTTGCTGGACCGATTTGACTTGGTGGTGCATGACGATGGTCGCGTCGAGCGCCTGGGGTTTGAAGACATCGCGGCTCTAGCAGGGCTGCGGGTACGCGAGATTTTGTCTGACCGCAAGTACCAAGGGAGCTACCAGCGCATCGCAGAGCTGTTGCGCCAGCTGCAATTGCCCAGGGACAACCTGCATCGGTTTTTTGAGCAAGTGGCGTTTTCCATCATGGTGCGCAACGGCGACGCGCACCTGAAAAACTTTGGCCTGCTCTACCGTTCACCAGAACAGGTTTGGTTGGCTCCCATGTTCGATGTGGTGACCACCAGCATCTACACCTACACCCAATACGCAGGTGGCCCCGAACTGGAGGATCGAACCCTGGCACTCAAGCTGTTTGCAGGCAAGCACCACAACAAGGCCTATCCCACGAAAGAGGAACTTGAAAATTTTGGCCACCGCGTGTGCGGCGTAACCCAGCCAGCCCGCACCCTCGAGCGTATTGCTCAAGCCATGCACAGCACCATGGATAAAGCCAAAGGCGACCCGCGTGTGCCCAAGGCCCTGCAAGAGCAGATGGCCCAGGCTTGGGAGGCAGGGTATGGGTATGCGAGGTAGTCTATGCGACGCGATTTGGAGGTGCTGACTGGTAGGCTTTAGCTCAGCCCCAGTCTTTGCCAGATCGTACTGACATGGCCTGCACTATTCATCGTGTAGAAGTGCAGACCAGGCGCACCGGCAGAGAGCAAACGATCACACAACCCAGTTACGATATCCAGACCAAAAGCTTTGATAGATGCGCTGTCATCACCATAGCCCTGCATTTTGGTACGAATCCAACGTGGAATCTCGGCACCACAGGCATCTGAAAAACGGCAAAGCTGAGAAAAATTATTAATAGGCATAATGCCAGGCACGATAGGGATATCCATCCCTAAGGCCTCGCATTCATCCACAAAGTGAAAGTAGGCATCGGCATTATAAAAATACTGAGTGATCGCC
>CAIVHB010000107.1 GCA_903905585.1 uncultured Ferrovum sp.
CCTGACTCATAAAACTGACGATGTTCGTGTTCGTGAAATTAAAGAACTCGTTCCCCCTGCCCATATCCTGAGGGAGTTTCCTCCTTCTGATCGCGCAGTCGAACTGACTTTTGAGACGCGCAAAGACATACACCGCATTTTACACGGTGGTGATGATCGTTTGCTGGTGATCGTGGGGCCTTGTTCGATCCATGATGTGGATGCGGCAAAGGACTATGCAACGCGCTTGAAGAAAGTGCGTGAAACGCTGATTGATGATTTGGTGATCGTCATGCGGGTGTACTTTGAAAAGCCCAGAACCACGGTTGGCTGGAAAGGCCTGATCAATGACCCCATGCTGGATGGCAGTTTTAAAATCAATGAAGGCTTGCGCATTGCCCGTCACTTATTGATGGACCTCAATGAGATGGGCATTCCTGCAGGTACTGAATTTCTGGATTTGATTACCCCTCAATATTTTGCGGATTTGATCAGTTGGGGAGCAATCGGTGCACGCACCACAGAAAGCCAAGTGCATAGAGAGTTGGCCTCTGGCTTGTCTTGTCCTGTGGGATTCAAGAATGGTACCGACGGTAACCTTAAAATTGCAGTGGATGCCATTCGCGCAAGTCGTCAGCCGCATCACTTTCTATCCGTGACGAAAGGGGGGCACTCTGCGATTGTGGCGACCCATGGCAATGAAGATTGCCATGTGATTCTGCGCGGTGGAAAGCAGACGAATTTTGATGCACAAAGCGTAGATGCGGCAGCGAAAGAATTGGCAGCGGCTGGCTTAGAGCAGCGCATGATGATTGATTTTAGTCACGCGAATAGCCAGAAGGACCCGCAAAAGCAAGTTGCGGTAAACAAGGATGTGGCGGCTCAAATCGCGGCAGGTGATCAGCGTATTTCAGGGGTCATGATTGAAAGCCATCTGGTTGCAGGGCGCCAAGATTTGACGCCGGGATGCACGCTCACCTATGGTCAAAGCATTACAGATGGTTGCGTGAGTTGGGAAGATACTGAAGTCATGCTTGAAGCGTTAGCGACTGCAGTACGGGCGCGGCGTCTTAAGCACAGCACCGCAGGAGACTAGAGATGTTTGAAGCGGTCATGTTTGAAGCAATGGGGCTGGCATCAGCATGAAGACTCAGTTTCTGGATTTTGAGCAGTCCATCGGTGAGCTTGAGGGAAAAATTGAAGAGTTACGTTTTGTTCAAGAAGACTCGGCAGTGGATATCTCACAAGAAATCTCCCGGCTGCAAAGCAAAAGCCAGACCTTAGCCAAAGACATCTATTCCAAGTTAACAGCTTGGCAGATCGCGCAAGTCGCACGCCATCCTCAGCGGCCTTATGCGCTGGATTATTTCGACGGGATGTTCACCGATTTTCAAGAGCTGCATGGCGATCGTTGTTTTGCAGATGATGCTGCGATTGTGGCGGGACTTGCGCGTTTTGATGGTAGATCGGTGATGGTGATTGGCCATCAAAAAGGGCGCGATACCAAAGATCGCATCTATCGAAATTTTGGTCAGGCTCGCCCGGAAGGTTATCGTAAAGCGCTGAGATTAATGCGCTTAGCTGAACGCTTTCGCTTGCCTATCCTGACCTTCATTGATACCCCAGGGGCTTATCCTGGTATTGATGCAGAAGAACGGGGGCAATCCGAAGCGATTGGTCGGAACCTGTTTGAAATGTCCGGACTCACGGTACCGATCATTTGTACCATTATTGGTGAAGGTGGTTCAGGTGGCGCATTGGCCGTGGCGGTAGGCGATGCGACATTGATGCTGCAATACTCCATTTACTCTGTGATTTCGCCAGAAGGCTGTGCCGCGATTCTCTGGAAAACCCCTGAAAAAACTTCCGATGCCGCGGAAACTTTAGGGATTACTGCCATCCGTCTTAAAGCACTCGGGCTCATTGATACGATTGTTCAAGAACCTTTGGGGGGCGCACATCGAGATCCTGCGCTGATGATGCAGACCTTACGCAAAGCGATTCACGATCAATTTAAAGACTTAGACCGGCTATCTACCCATGATCTGATTCAGCGTCGTCACGATAGGCTGATGAGTTACGGGCGCTTTAAGGAAATTTCTGTCGCCTGATTCCAAAATAACCAGAGCAACGCGCACCGGGCCGAATGCTTTCAGGTCATCTAGACCGCCCGCCTTCTGATATTTGAGCGCAGATGATACAGGCTCGATGCTCTCCCAAACCCTTCACCTCTGAGCGCCATCAGACATGCGCGATGATCTGCTACAAACTGTAGATAAAGCTTTAGGACCGGCTGGGCGATGGCAAGGGAAAACTGTGCTGCTTGCGTTCAGTGGGGGCGTGGACTCTACCGTTGCGCTTGAGGCTTTGACGCTGTTGCGAGAGCGGCATGGGTATGTACTGCAGGCTGCGCATATTCACCATGGCTTGCAGAAGATTGCCGACACTTGGCCTAGCCATTGTGCAGAACAGGCTGCTCAGCGTGGTGTTCCCTTCCACCTAAAAAATGTAAAGGTGGAAAACGCGGAATCATTGGGCTCAGAGGCTGCAGCACGTTTGGCACGGTATGTCGCTCTGGGCGAAATCCCTGCCGATGTAGTGGTGCTGGGCCATCACCTCGATGATCAGGCAGAGTCGGTGTTGCTGCAACTGCTTCGGGGTGCAGGACCCGCAGGTTTGTCCGGAATGGGCGCAGACAGTATTCCCGCACAACACCCCCTGCAGGCCCCCATTCTTAGGCCTTTGCTCAATATTTCGCGATCGCGCATTGAGCAGTGGGCGCAGGAGCGAGGATTGAAATGGATAGAAGACCCCTCTAACCAAAGTCTTCAGATGGATCGCAATTTTGTGCGAAATAAACTGGGCCCCGTGCTGAAAGAACGTTTCCCCTCATGGCGAGAAGGCTTAGCGCGTAGTGCGCAATGGGCAGCAGAAACTCAAGTGTTGTTGATGGAATTGGCGCAGCAGGATTTGCAGAAGATCATGGCCCATTCCGATGAAGGGCGTGCCACAGCGCGCGAGTTCTTTGATCCCGCTTGCTTGCCGGGTAAACAGCATGCTTATCTTGCATTGCCTGAACATCGCTTGCGCAATCTCTTGCGTGCCTTGCTGCGTGAACGTGGTGCGCCCGCTCCTCCCGGGCCAAGGTTAATGGAATGGATTCGTCAGTTGCATAGTACTTGCCCTGATCGTGCTCCCATGATTGTTTGGCAGGATTGGGTGTTGCGTTGCTGGGGCGAAAAACTGTGGCTAGAAAAACGAGTCAACACGATTCACGGGTGTCAGCATGATAAAACGGGTGACTTAGCGGATCACATTGCGCTTTCTGGCTCAATGACGCCCGAAGACAGGTCTGGCGTGATGAATCCCACAGAGAATGTTAGGGCGATTGAGGGGGCGATTGAGGGGGCGATGACAGACTCAATGAGGCCCGGCGAGATCATGGGTGGGCGCGCAGAGGCCCCATTCATCTTTTGGGACGGGGTGCATCCTCTTCAGGCTGCGTGGCCAGGGGGCGGAGAAATCGAGTTACGGTGGGAAGCAGCACAAGACGATTCGCCTTCCATTTGGGGGGTGCGGCTTACTTGTCGGTTGCGGCAAGACTGTGGGCCGCTGGCGATCAGAACGGCGACTGGAGGGGCGCGTATTCAACCGAGCGCCCTGCAGCCCCATCGCAACCTGCGTAAATTATTCCAAGAAGCGCGCGTGCCGCCTTGGCGCCGGGCCCGCATTCCAATGTTGCACTGCGGGCGGGAATTGATTGCGGTGCCGGGCTTGGCAGTCGATCCGGCCTGGCAAGCCCCCGCGGGGGAGGGGGGCTGGCAACTCATTTGGCGAGATTCCGGACTGGCATGCTATAATATTTAGCTTTTTCAATCATCATCTTACCGGAGCTTACATGAGCATAGAGCGCACTTTATCGATCATCAAACCTGACGCAGTGGCTAAAAATGTGATCGGTCAAATTTATAGCCGCTTTGAGCAAGCCGGACTAAAAGTCATTGCCGCTCGCATGACCCAATTGTCTCAAGCCCAAGCAGAGGGGTTTTATGCGGTTCACCGTGAACGTCCCTTCTTCAAAGACCTCGTGAGTTTCATGATTTCTGGCCCTGTCATGATTCAGGTGTTGGAAGGCGAAGGCGCGATTCTAAAAAATCGTGATCTGATGGGTGCAACCGACCCCAAGAAAGCAGCCCCTGGCACCATTCGTGCTGATTTTGCAGACAGTATTGATGCCAATGCGGTGCATGGTTCTGATGCACCCGAAACCGCAGCGGTAGAAATTGCTTACTACTTCCCCAGTCTTGATGTGCATAGCCGCTAATCTGGCTGCGCATAGACATGATGAATCTCATGGATCTGAGTCTCCCTCAACTCGAGGCCTTTGTTGAAGGCTTGGGGGAGAAGCGTTTTCGTGCCAAGCAGTTGATGCGCTGGATGCATCTTTTTGGTGAAGATGATTTCACGCGCATGAGTGATATCGCCAAAAGTTTGCGAGAAAAATTAGTGGATACCGCGGTCATCCAACCGCCGAAATTAATTTCTACCCATGCTTCTGAAGATGGCACCCGTAAATGGGTGCTTGAAGTGGGCGCTGGAAATGCGATTGAGACGGTATTTATTCCTGAGGATGATCGGGGCACGTTGTGCGTGTCTTCTCAGGTGGGCTGTGCCTTGGCGTGCACCTTTTGTTCAACCGGTCACCAAGGGTTTAATCGTAATCTCACTACCGCTGAAATCATTGGACAGGTGTGGTGGGCCAACCGCGCGTTGGGGCGTGATCCCAAAGGTGAGCGGATTATTAGCAATATTGTGATGATGGGTATGGGCGAGCCGCTCGCGAATTTTGAGAATGTCGATACGGCGCTGGATATCATGCTGGATGACTTTGGCTATGGTTTATCGCGTCGTCGCGTAACGGTCTCAACCTCAGGAATTGTGCCGGCCATGGACCGCTTGCGCGATCGTCATCCGGTGGCCCTTGCTGTCTCTTTGCATGCGCCCAATGATGCACTCCGTGATGAAATTGTGCCCATTAACAAGAAATATCCCTTGATAGAATTATTGGCTGCCTGTCGGCGTTATCTTGACAAAGCACCGCGTGATTTTGTGACCTTTGAATATGTCATGTTAGATGGTGTGAATGATCAGCCCAAGCACGCGCGTGAGCTTTTAGATTTGGTAGAAGGTACACCCTGCAAGTTTAATTTGATCCCTTTTAATCCCTTCCCGGGAAGCAAATATCTGCGTTCTAAGACAACGGCGATTCATCAGTTCCGTTCGATCTTGATGGATGCCGGCTATGTGGTGACGGTTCGTAAAACGCGCGGGGATGATATTGATGCTGCATGCGGTCAGTTAGCCGGGCAAGTGAAAGATAAATCAAGAAGGGCAGCCCGCATGGCGGAGCATAGCTTGGTGAGGATGGAACTGTGAGCGAAGAGGCTGGCGGATCAGATCGGATGTCAGAGGAAATGGCGGAGCAATTGCGCGCAGGCCCCAGTCGCGGATCGTTAATGCGCATTGCGCGCGAGAAAGCAGGCTTATCTGTTCAGCAACTTGCTAATGGAATGAACCTCTCGCAAAAACAGATCATGGCGCTAGAGTCCGATGATCTGGCGGCCTTGCCCTCGGCGACTTTTGTGCGCGGTTTTGTGCGCAATTACGCCCGTATTGTGGGATGTGATCCCTCTCAATTTGAAGGGGGGGAAGTGTTGGGAGCAGAGAAATCTGAGAGCTCTTCTTTTACCCTTTCTCCCCCCGCAGAGAACATGCCGATACACAGTAATCGTGCAGACTCCAATCGTCGTTGGATGATTGCGGCAGGCGTGATTGTGGTGATCGGATTAATCGGCGGGTATGTTAGATGGGAGCATGTAGAGCAGGCCCGCAATTTGATTATTCCTCAAACTGAAAACACCGTTGCGGCTGCGCCTAAATTGTCTGCGGAAGATCAGCCTGCAGCGAATGCTTTGAATGCAGCGGCGCCTGTGACCGTAGAAGCAGCGCCTGTCGGTTCGGTGCCTGCAAGTCCCAGCACCGCCGCTTCAAGCCCCTTACCTGCTAGCGCAGTCCCTACAAACCCTATTGCTTTAAACGCCGCTTCTTCAAATACAGTGCCAGCACAAGCTGGACCCGCTGCCAACTCACCTGCACTTACGAAAGCTGCAGAGCTTTCAAAAAACCCAGACCCAGCCAAGAACTCTGAAACTGGAAAAAATGTGCTTGCCGCTTCCCTCGCGCCTTCTGCTTCTGCACCCAGCAAAGTGGCTGCGACGGATACAGATACCGCTGCCACTGCCGCTGCCGCTGCCACTGCCGCGAATGGAGTCGTTTCACCTCCGCGCTTAGATCCTAGTTTGCCAGCCTTTCCGGTGGTCTTAAATGTATCGCAAGAGAGCTGGGTGGATGTGCGTGAAATTGGCGGTAAAGTCTTTGTGCACGGCATGGTTAAAGCCGGTGAGCGTCGTGAATTTCAAGCACGTGGCCAAGTAAAAGTGGTCATCGGTAATGCGCCGGGTGTGAGTTTAAGTTGGAAGGGGAAGGCTATGGATCTGACGGATAGCACCAAAGATTCCGTGGCCAAACTCATCCTAGAACCGGATGCCGAATAAGGGGGCTGAGATCATGTCACTCAAAGCGCCTGAAAGACGCACGACACAAGCAGTTCAAGTTGGCTCCATCACGGTTGGAGGCAATGCGCCTATAGTCGTTCAGTCGATGACGAATACCGATACCGCTGATATCCCCGGAACGATTCAGCAGGTGGCCCAATTGGCTCGCGCGGGTTCAGAGCTGGTTCGCGTGACCGTCAACACGAGCGAAGCGGCTGCAGCGGTTCCGCATATTCGTGATGGACTCGCGCGCGTGGGAGTTGAAGTCCCTTTAGTGGGCGACTTTCATTTCAACGGCCATCGCTTGTTACAAGAGCATCCCGCATGTGGCGAGGCTCTGGCCAAATACCGAATCAATCCTGGTAATGTGGGCGCAGGCGCGCGAAGAGATAATCAATTCGGTTATCTCATAGAAATGGCTTGCCTGAATAAGAAACCCGTTCGCATTGGCGTGAATTGGGGCAGTCTGGATCAGGCTTTATTAGCACGCATGATGGATGACAATGCGTCGCGCGCAGCGCCTTGGTCGGCAGAGGCCGTGATGCGCGAGGCACTGGTGACCTCTGCACTTGAAAGTGCAGCCCAAGCCATTGAATGGGGTTTGCCCGCTGACCACATTATTCTATCGTGCAAAGTGAGCGATGTTCAGGATCTCATCACGGTGTATCGAGAGTTAGCGAATAGAACGTCTCATCCCTTGCATTTGGGCTTAACAGAGGCCGGTATGGGCTCTAAAGGCATTGTGGCTTCTACTGCAGCGTTGGCTGTGCTTTTGCAAGAAGGCATAGGTGACACCATTCGTATTTCACTGACCCCAGAACCGGGCGGTGATCGCAGCAAAGAAGTGATCGTGGCGCAAGAAATTCTGCAAACCATGGGCTTTCGATCCTTCACGCCTTTGGTCACTGCTTGCCCAGGATGCGGACGCACCACCAGCACCTATTTTCAGGAACTGGCCGAGCGCATTCAAAGCTTTTTACGCACGAGCATGCCGCAGTGGCGAGAGAAATATCCAGGTGTAGAAAATCTGAACGTTGCGGTGATGGGTTGCGTGGTGAATGGCCCGGGCGAAAGCAAACTTGCGGATATCGGAATTAGTTTGCCGGGTTCAGGCGAACGTCCGGTTGCCCCGGTTTATATTGATGGCGAGCGTGCTGAAACCTTGAAAGGCGACCATATCGCTGAAGAGTTTCAGGCGCTTGTCGTGAACTACATAGAAAAACGCTACGGCGTCCCAGCATGACCCAACCTTTTCAGGCAGTACGGGGGATGAATGATCTCCTGCCCGATTCCATTCATGAATGGGAATTTCTAGAAGATACCTTGAGATCGTGGTTAGCAAGCTATGGCTATCGCCAGCTTCGCACCCCTTTGCTCGAACCAACCGGGCTCTTCACGCGCTCGATTGGTGAAGTCACCGATATCGTCGAAAAAGAGATGTATAGCTTCACCGATAGTTTGAATGGTGAGGCTTTAACCTTACGGCCAGAGGCCACCGCCTCTTCCGTGCGCGCCGTGCTGCAACACAATCTGCTGTATCCCGGGCCTCAGCGCCTTTGGTATATCGGCCCCATGTTTCGTCATGAACGCCCGCAGAAAGGTCGCTATCGACAGTTTCATCAATGTGGTGTGGAGGCGATGGGTTATGCCGGCCCGGATATTGACGCCGAGCTCATCTTGATGACCGCCCGATTGTGGAAATTATTAGAACTGCCGGCGGTTGCGTTGCACCTGAATACGATTGGTGCGCCGGAAGCGCGTCTGCGCCATCGTGAGCGATTGATTGCCCATTTCGAACAACATCTAGAGCTGTTAGACGAAGATGCCAAACGCCGATTGCATAGCAACCCTCTGCGTATTCTCGATAGCAAGAATCCAGCGATGCAAGCGTTGATTGAAGCTGCGCCCAAATTAGCAGATGACTTAGATGATGCATCGCGTACCCATTTTGAAACGCTGCAAAATTTACTCACCCATGCAGGTATTCCCTTTAGCCTGAACCATCGTTTGGTTCGAGGTTTGGACTACTACAATGCGACCGTGTTTGAGTGGGTAACCCGGGATCTCGGCGCGCAGGGCACGATTTGTGGGGGTGGCCGTTATGATGGATTGATTCCACAGCTCGGTGGTAAACCTACACCGGCCGCCGGTTTTGCAATGGGGCTGGAACGCTTATTAGCGCTCAGGCAAGAGAAAAACGGTGCCATGACTGCTCCTGCTGCCGATGTGTATCTCGCTTCTAGCGGCGAAGGTGTTGTAGGGTTTTCGCTTGAGGTTGCGGAACGTTTGAGAGATCTTCACTGCAAGGTAATATTTCATGCGGGGGGCGGCAGCTTTAAGTCGCAATTAAAACGGGCTGACGGAAGTGGCGCTGCGGTGTGTATCATCGTAGGGGAATCCGAGGCGCAAGCGCGTCAGGTGACGTGTAAGCCCTTGCGAGGACAAGGTGAACAAGCGACCCTAGACCTTGAAGTGATGCTCAGTCAGATTTTGGCTTTAACCCAATCCGTTCAAGCCTAGTTCATTGAGATCCCTCGCCCTTGAAGTCAGGTATCTAGACAGAATTACTTTATTCCATCGTATTTAAATTTAGAGCATAGGCTCATCAAGTAGGAAATCAGTATGTACGATTTAGAAGAACAAGAAAAAGTAGACGCGCTCAAAGCTTGGTGGAAAGAGAACCAGCGTAGGGTGTTGGCTTTTGTGGTCGTTGCGGCGATTGCTTACGCTGCGGTAACGGGATGGAAAAGCTGGAAACAACACCAAGCCGAACAAGCGGCCGAGGCGTTTGCCGCGTTTCAGAAAGTGGTTGCGCAGGCTGATGCTAGTAAAGTGCTGGCCGCTGCTTTGGGTATTGAACAATCCTCTCCTGCTTCACCTTACGCCGCGAGAGCCGCCTTAACGTCTGCTCAGATGTTGTTAGGCTTAGGTAAAACGGCTGAGGCGCAGTCCCAGTTTGAGTGGGTGATCAATCATTCTGAAGAAGTCGCTTTGCAATCCTTAGCGCACATTCGTTTAGCAGGACTTTTGGCGGATCAGAAAAAATTCAGCGAGGCTTTGGCTTTACTAGATAAAGGCATTGATGCTGCTTTCGCAGGAATGGCTGCAGATTTACGCGGTGATATTTTATTGGCGCAAGATAAAACTACCGAAGCACGCGATGCCTATCGCGCGGCACTGGCTGCCTTCGAAGGAAACCATCCTCTCCGCCAAGTGGTTCAACTCAAAGCAGATGCCTTAGGGGGTGGAAATGAGCCCAGCAAAACCTCTTCTGCAGGAAGCAAGCCATGATGTTTAATCGTTCAGTCGTTCTATCGGTTCTTTTGGCGGCAAGTGTCTCTGCTTGTAGTGTATTCACGACGAATGTGCATCCTTTGCCTGAGTTAAAGGATGTGGCAGGCTTAAAGAAAATCGAACCACGCTGGAAAGTCTCGCTGGGCGGGGATGATCTTGTTCCGCTGAGTCCGGCCGTGGCGCATGATCAGGTGTATGCCGCCCGTGGCGACGGTTCGGTGTATGCCTTCACGGCCGTGAGTGGCGCACAGACCTGGCGTACCGATTTAAAAGTGCCTCTGACTGCAGGAGTGGGCGCGGCAGAGGGCTTTGTGGCCGTTGGCACCAAACAAGGTTTGGTGATTTTGCTGGACGAAGACGGCAAAGAACTCTGGCGACAAAGTGCAGGGAATAGCGAAATTAGCGCGCCTCCCGTGATCTCGGGTGGTTTGGTTGTGGTGCGCACAGGGGATGGCCGCTTAGTTGCTTTAAATACCACGGATGGTAAGCGTCGCTGGATGCTTGAACGCACTTTGCCCGCATTGACTCTGTATCACGCCAGTCAAGCAGTTGCCGTGCGTGGGGCTTTATTCGCAGGCTATCCCGGTGGAAAACTCTTGGCCATTACGCTGGATCAGGGCAGGATAGGCTGGGAGGCCGCCGTTGCGATACCGCGCGGAGCAACCGAGTTAGAGCGTGTAGCGGACGTCACAGGAGCACCGCAAGTCAGTGACCGTAGTATTTGTGCGGCTACTTTTCAGGGGCGGGTAGCCTGCTTTGAGACCTCAAATGGCAATCCTATTTGGTCACGTGATGCTTCCTCGATTGCGGGTTTGGGGGCCGATACCTCGCGCGTCTATGTGGCCGATGATAAAGGTGTCGTGAGCGCATGGGAGCGCGCCAGTGGCTCGTCCTCCTGGAAAAATGAAGACTTTTTAGGCCGCCGTCTCGTGGGGGCTGCCGCGGCATCGGGGCAGGTGATCGTCACCGACCTACAAGGCTATGTGCATTGGCTAGATCGGATTGATGGCAAAGTCATCGCGCGCGCTAAAACCGATGACAGCAGCGCCGTTCAAACCCCGATTTTTCTGGGGGATGGGGTGTTGGTTCAAACTCGCAAGGGTGGGCTGTATGCCTTCCCCATGCCTTAAGACGCATCACTATGCTCCCAACAGTAGCATTGGTTGGCCGTCCTAACGTCGGTAAATCAACCCTATTCAATCGGCTCACTAAAACCCGGGACGCTCTGGTTGCAGATCTGCCGGGTCTCACGCGCGATCGGCACTATGGCAAGGCAAAGCTGGGCGATCTCTCGTATTTTGTGATCGATACGGGTGGCTTTGAGCCGATCTCAGATGATGGCATTCTAAAACAGATGGCGAAGCAAACGCTGCAGGCGATTGATGAAGCGGATCGCATTGTATTCATCACCGATGCGCGTGCGGGTTTGGCGCCCGCAGACCGACAAATCGCGCAGGAACTACGCAAGCGCGGCAAACCGGTGACGCTGGCCGTGAATAAAGCCGAAGGAATGCGGCAGGCCTACGTGACGGCTGAATTTCATGAATTGGGGATGGGTGAACCTATTGCGATTTCGGGTGCGCATGGCGATAGTGTTTTCGAACTCATGGAGTATGTGCTGGAAGGTTATGTGCCAGACCCTGAGCCCGAAGAACACGAGCGTCATCCGCGGATTGCGATTGTAGGTCGTCCTAATGTGGGCAAATCGACCCTAGTGAATGCCCTGTTGGGTGAAGAGCGGGTGATTGCCTTTGATCAACCTGGTACTACGCGCGATAGCATTTACATCGATCTGCAGCGCGGAGAAAAAACCTATACATTGATTGATACTGCTGGCGTGCGCAGACGCGGCAAAGTGTTTGAGGCGGTAGAAAAGTTTTCTGTGATTAAAACCATGCAGGCCATCGAAGATGCCAATGTGGTGGTGATGGTGGTGGACGCCCAGCAAGACATCTCAGACCAAGATGCCCATATTGCAGGCCATGTGCTGGAGCAAGGCCGCGCGGTGGTCCTTGCCGTGAATAAATGGGATGGATTGGATTTGTACACGCGTGACAGTGCCAAGAATGATATTGCCCGCAAATTAGGCTTTTTAGCCTTTGCCCAACAGCATTTTATTAGCGCTCTGAAAGGCTCGGGAGTGGCTGGATTATTTCCTGCGATTGATGCAGCGTATGCCGCCGCTTTTGCGCGTTTACCCACGCCCAAACTCACGCGTGTCTTGATGGCAGCGACCACCCAACACCAGCCGCCGAAAGCGGGGCCCTTCAGGCCAAAGTTACGTTATGCGCATCAAGGCGGATCGAATCCTCCTTTGGTCATCATTCACGGAACAGCGATTGCGCATATTGCGGAAACCTATCGCCGTTATCTGGAAAACACATTTAGGGAAACTTTTGCACTGCGCGGTACTCCATTAAGAGTGGAGTTTAGACAAGGGCATAACCCTTTTGAAGGACGAAAGCCAGCGCCAATGACTGAACGCGAAGAAAAGAAAGCTAGGCGGAATAGGCGCAGAGGGCGCAAGCTGTTTGGAGACCTCTAAAGTTTTTTTCAAAAAAGGATGCTGCACTGCACTTTTGTGGCTAGGAATGGCATCGGTTTTTCGTTACAGTTAGATATTAAATTTTAAATTATCCTTCGGGAGATACAACAATGAGCGCCAAGGGGCAACTTTTACAAGACCCGTTTTTGAACACGCTGCGCAAAGAACATGTTCCGGTTTCTATCTACTTAGTAAACGGTATCAAGTTGCAGGGCCAGGTGGAGTCATTTGATCAATACGTTGTGCTGTTAAAAAATACCGTCACGCAGATGGTCTATAAGCATGCCATTAGGACGGTTGTTCCTGCCCGTGCTGTGAATATTTCTCTCGATCCGCAGAGCGAGAGTCCGTCTTCCTGAGTGCCTTCCTCTGAGCGCCCTTCAACAGAACGGTGGCACGCGTGCAAGCGGAGAACTGTCTGAAGAGCTTTCCAAAACTGAAGGCGACCTTGCGGTTCTGGTTGCCCTAGATTTTGGTGATCCTGATTACGAAGGTGGATTAGAAGAACTGGCCGAGTTGGCCCGCAGTGCGGGCTTGCGTATTGCAGACACGGTGGGTGGCCGCAGGCAGCGACCGGATTCTAAAACTTTTGCGGGTAGCGGAAAAGTAGAAGAGATCGAGCGGGTGGTAAAACATCACTCAGCGGGCTTGGTGATTTTTAATCACGAGCTCTCGCCTGCCCAAGAACGTAATTTAGAGCGCTCTATCGGCACGCGGGTTGTGGACCGGGTGAGTTTGATCTTGGATATTTTTGCCCAGCGTGCGCGCAGTCATGATGGCAAGCTGCAAGTAGAATTGGCCCAGTTACAAAGGCTTTCAACCCGACTGGTGCGCGGCTGGACCCACTTGGAGCGGCAGAAAGGTGGTATTGGCTTAAGAGGCCCGGGGGAAACGCAGTTAGAGACGGACCGCCGCCTATTGGGTAAGCGTGTGAAGTTGCTCAGAGAGCGGCTGGCTAAAGTCCAGAAAACACGCGTCACGCAACGCCATTCGCGCGAGCGATCAGAAGTATTGAGAGTCTCATTAGTGGGCTATACCAATGCGGGCAAATCTACATTGTTTAATCGCCTCACCCACGCTGAGGCCTACGCCGCCGATCAACTCTTTGCCACCCTAGATACCACCTCACGGCGCGTGTTCTTGCGGTTGGGTTTACATGCGGTGATTTCAGATACGGTAGGGTTTATACGGCAACTTCCGCATACGCTGGTAGAAGCCTTCAAAGCCACGCTAGACGAGACGGCCTTAGCGGATGTGTTGCTGGTCGTGGTGGATGCTTCAGATCCTCGCAGAGACGCGCAACTCGATGCTGTGATCGATGTGCTGGAGGGAATAGGGGCGGGCGATGTACCTCGCATCTTGGTGTATAACAAGATCGATCGCATTCCCGGGCGTGAACCGGGAGTAGATCGGGATGAATATGGTAAAGTGATGGGCTTGCGTTTGAGTGCCTTAGACGGTGCAGGCTTGGATTTACTGAGGTCAGCCTTAGCAGAGCTCAGAGAACCCTTGGCTTTAGTGTACTAAGGCGTCTTGCTTTCACCGCTCGTTATGATCAACCCTGCCAGTACAGCGGCAGATAATTTTTACACGGAACACACCCCCAGCCATGTCGCAAAATGATCCTCAATGGGGCCGCAAAGGGCCTGAAGGTCCGCCCGACCTGGATGAAATTTTAGCCCGAATCAACAAATGGATTCGTCAGCGTCTTCCCGCTGGAATGAACAAAGGCCCCGGTTTAAGTGGGTCAGGCGGAGGGCAAGGCCCTCATCCAGCAAAACTGGTTGCCAGCGTATTCGGTGGAATTGCGCTGTTGTGGCTGGCTACGGGCTTTTATATCGTTGATGCGGGTTGCGTGGGTGCCATCTTGCAGTTTGGACGGTTGGTAGATATTACCCAGCCTGGGCCACACTGGCATTTGCCCTGGCCGATTGAAGAGCAAGCCGCGGGTAGCCCCTTGAATGTCTCACAAGTGCGAACGGTGGAAGTGGGGTATCGCAGTAATGTGCGCTCTAAAGTACCCGCAGAATCCCTTATTCTCACCGACGATGAAAACATCGTGGATATTCAATTTGCGGTGCAATACACCATCAAAGATCCTGAAGCGTATTTATTCAATAACCGCGCCCCGGATGATGCAGTGATGCAGTCTGCTGAGACGGCCATTCGCGAAGTGATTGGCCGCAACAAGATGGACTTTGTGCTGTATGAGGGACGTGCTGAAATTGCTTCGGATGCGGCAATCATCATGCAGCAATTGCTTGATCGCTATAAGGCCGGTATTCGTATTAGCAAGGTGAACATGCAGAACGCGCAACCACCTGAGCAAGTGCAGGCGGCGTTTGATGATGCCGTAAAGGCAGGCCAAGACCGTGAACGGCAGAAGAACGAAGGTCAGGCCTATGCTAACGATATTATTCCGCGTGCGAAGGGGGATGCCGCACGTTTGATGGCGGAAGCCAATGGTTATAACCAGCGCGTGATTGCGCGCGCCCAAGGCGATGCCAGCCGCTTTAAACAGCTCTACACCGAATATCAAAAATCCCCAGAAGTCACCCGACAGCGCTTGTATCTTGACATGATGCAACAGGTCTTATCCAACACTACTAAAGTGATTTCAGATCAAAAAGGGCAGGGCAATATGCTGTACCTTCCTTTAGATAAAATCTTGCGACCTGATGGGGTGCCAAGCCCAAGTGCCGCCAGTCCCGCAGGGGGCAACGCCGGTGCACTGAGTAGCGACAATGCGACTAAATCACCTATGTCTGCGCCCTTAACGGGAGATGCTTTGCCCGCTGCGCCTGATGGAGCAGGGAGCAGAAACAATCGTGATTCCTTTCGCACACGTGAGCGGGAGCAACGGCCATGATGCGCTATGCCATGAATGTGATGATGGCGTTGATCTCAACGCTGTTTATTTTGCTGGGTTCGCTGTATACGGTTGAGCAAGGCCATAGCGCGCTGATCTTTCAGCTCGGTGAAGTGGTGGCAACACATGCCTCACCGGGGCTCTATGTGAAACTGCCCTTCATACAAAACGTCAGAATATTTGATGCACGTATTCAAACCTTAGATGCCAAAGATCCTCAGCGTTTTATCACGGCCGAGAAAAAACCCGTGTTGGTGGATTATTTTGTGAAGTGGCGCATCGTGGATGTGAAGCAGTTTTACGTGAGCGTGGGGGGCGACGAGCACCGCGCTGAAATTCGCCTGATGCAAACCGTGAACGATGATTTGCGTGCCGAGTTTGCAAAACGCACCGTGCATGAGGCGGTAAGCGGCGAGCGCGAGCAAATTGCAAGTGGTATGCGTGCACGGGCAGATAGTGATGCTCGCCAAATTGGTGTTGAAGTTTTAGACGTGCGTATTAAGCGTGTGGACTTGACTCCTGAAGTCAGTGATTCGGTGTATCGCAGAATGGAGGCCGAACGCAAGCGCGTGGCCAATCAACTGCGTTCAACCGGCGCGGGCGATGCCGAGCAGATTAAAGCCGATGCCGATCGTCAGCGTGAAGTCTTGCTTGCGGAAGCCTTCCGCGATGCCCAGAAGATTAAAGGTGAGGGCGATGCGAAAGCGGCTGCAATCTACTCAGAAGCGTATAGCCGTGATGCAGAGTTTTATGCTTTCTACCGCAGCCTCGAGTCTTATCAGCAATCCATGCATTCCAAATCGGATGTCTTGATACTAGATCCCAATTCTGATTTCTTCCGTTACTTCCGCAATGCGCCAGGAAAGGGGTCGGGGGCGCGTAAATGAGTCAGCGTTGGCTGCTGCCAGAGCAGATTGAAGATCTGCTCCCTCCTTTTGCTTGGCAACTTGAAAACGAAAAAAACAAGCTCTTAGGCATTTTTAGAGGATACGGCTATGAACTCGTCTCTCCTCCTGCCCTTGAGTATATGGATAGCCTCCTTACCGGCACCGGCCAAGCGGCTGACTTGATCACCTTTAAAGTCGTTGATCAGCTATCTGGAAAGCTGATGGGATTGCGCGCCGATATTACCCCCCAAGTTGCGCGTATTGATGCGCACCGCTTGGATAGTCAAGGTATTCGGCGTTTATGCTATGCGGGCCATGTTTACCATGCCCTAGCGGGCGGGGTGGGGCAGTCGCGCGAACCCTTTCAGGTGGGTGCAGAGCTGTATGGCTACGCAGGCTTGGATGCCGATCTAGAAGTGCAGGCCATGCTGGTCGATGCCTTGCAAGCGTTAGCGCTCCAAGAGTTTGTTTTAGATCTCGGTCATGTGGGGATTTTTCGTGCGTTAGCTGAAGGCTTGTCGCCCGAGATTGAACAAGCCTTGATGAGTGCTTTGCAGGGCAAAAATAGCCCTCTGATTGAAGCACTCACGGCCTCTTGCGATCCTGTTCAGCGAGATGCGCTGCGCGCGCTTCCTAATTTATGTGGTGGCCTTGAAACCATAGAGCGTGCGCGGGCAATACTGCCTTCGCATGCTTTGATTTTGCGGGGGCTAGAGGATTTAGAGTTAGCGGTTTCGCGCCTGAGTACGCGAGTATCTGTGGGCATCGATCTGTCTGAGCTGCGGGGCTACGATTACCACACGGGAATGGTGTTTTCCGTGTATGCCAAAGGCTTCCCCGGCGCCGTCGCACGCGGTGGGCGCTATGACTCCATTGGTGCTGCCTTTGGGCGTGCTCGCCCGGCAACGGGGTTTAGCATTGATCTTAGAGACCTGCTCTGTGTTCTCCCCACGCCTAAGCCTATTCAGAAAGTGTGGCTCCCTCGCTCTGTGGCCGCCAATCTCAGCGGCGATCGTTTGGCCAAAGAGCTCGGTGTCCTGCGCAAGGCCGGTCTTGTTGTGATCAGCGAACTGGCGCATGTGGCCGATGACGATGCGGCAGCGCTAAGCCCGGGCGTGCCAGGCGCAGCCGGAGCCGGGGTATCCAATGCCTTAGCGCAAATAACTGGCGTGCATCCAGACTGCGATTTTGTCTTGCTACTAGGCCCGGACGGACTAGAAGCACGACCCCTCAGTGATATTCAAGAAAACTTTATTATGGAAAGCGACGCATCATGAGCAGAAACGTTGTAGTGATCGGTACCCAGTGGGGAGACGAAGGCAAGGGTAAATTGGTGGATTGGCTGACCGACCGTGCGCGCGGTGTGGTGCGCTTCCAAGGTGGCCACAATGCAGGCCATACCCTGGTCATTGCCGGCAAAAAGACCGTCTTGAGCTTGATCCCTGCCGGTATCCTACGTGAACACGTAGAGTGCTTTATCGGGAACGGCGTGGTGCTGTCACCCTCTGCCTTGTTCCGCGAGATCGAAGCCTTAGAAGCCTCAGCGGGCATTCCTGTAGCGAGCCGCTTGCGCATCAGCGAAGCCTGCCCCCTGATCTTGCCCTATCACGTGGCCATTGATCAGGCACGTGAGCGGGCGCGCGGGGAAAGCAAGATCGGTACAACGGGCCGCGGTATTGGCCCCGCCTACGAAGATAAAGTGGCGCGTCGTGCCATTCGCCTGCAAGACGTATTTCATCGCGAGCGTTTTGCCGCCAAGCTGGGCGAAGTGCTGGATTACCATAATTTTGTACTGCGCCAGTATTTTCAGGCAGAGGCCGTGGATTTCAACCAAGTATTAGAAGAAACCCTGGGTTTTGCCGAAAGATTGCGCCCGATGGTGGCCGATGTGCCTCGTTTACTCTATGAAGCTAACAAAGCCGGCAAGCCCCTCTTGTTTGAAGGCGCCCAAGGTTCTCTATTAGATATAGACCACGGCACCTACCCCTTTGTGACCTCCAGTAACTGTGTGGCGGGTGCAGCAGCGGCAGGAGCTGGGGTAGGCCCTCAGATGCTGCACTATGTGTTAGGGATCACTAAGGCCTATACCACTCGGGTAGGCTCTGGCCCCTTCCCCACGGAACTGGATGACGCAGTAGGACAACACCTTGCCAAAAAGGGAAATGAGTTCGGTGCTGTGACTGGCCGCCCCCGCAGAACGGGTTGGTTTGATGCGGCAGCGCTGAAGCGCTCTATTCAAATTAATGGGGTATCTGGTTTGTGTGTCACCAAATTAGATGTGATGGATGGGGTTGAAACAGTGCGGATGTGCGTGGGCTACAAAACCCCAGAAGGCGAAAGCGATATTCTGCCCGTGGGCGCTGAGGCCATCTCAGGCTGCACTCCTATCTATGAGGACATGCCAGGTTGGACGGATAGTACGGTTGGCGTTCAGCACTATGAAGAACTGCCACTGAATGCCCGCCGCTACCTGGAACGCATGGCCGAGATCTGCGAAGTGCCTATAGACGTGATTTCTACGGGCCCAGACCGCAGCGAAACCATTGTGCGCCGCAACCCATTTGACGCCTAAATACCCCCTATTTCTCGAGATGAAACATTTCAGTAACCAAAAGTCATGCTCAGACTCAACCTTAAAACAGAAGCAAAACATCGACCTAAATGAAATTTAATCCATTAAAATCAATATCTTAATATTTAACTATAAGGTTTTAATAAAATGTGCCGTTACCGCTCTGCAAAAAAAGTTTGTTTGCCAAAAAAACTATGTTCTAATCCTAACCGTGAGTGGGCCTGGGCTTTGTGCTGGGCCACGTTTAGAAACCAAATTCAAAGCCCAGACAGCAGTGTCTGAA
>CAIVHB010000108.1 GCA_903905585.1 uncultured Ferrovum sp.
GACACTTGCTGCTAGCCGCGGTAGCCGCATCACTCTCGCGGCGGAGGGAAATCAATCAGGAGAGGCCCTTACAGCACTCGTGGATCTGATTTCTGACAAATTTGGCGAAGGAGAATAATTAGCCATGAGCTTCTCGATGTTCGGTATCGGCGTTTCAGGCGGGATTGCCATCGGTCCCGCGCGCCTTTTATCGCACACTTCGCTTGAAGTTTCTCACTATGCCATTGATGAGCGGCTTCTCGACAAAGAAGTAGCGCGTTTTGACAGTGCGATTGCTGCTGTTAGAGAAGAATTAGAGGTCTTAAGAGAAACCGTCCCGGCAGGCGCTCCGGCAGAAATGGACGCTTTTCTTCAGTTACATCTGATGATTCTGAATGACACCACATTGTGCGAAGCCCCCAGAGCCTTGATCGTGCAGCAAGGTTGCAATGCAGAATGGGCTTTAAAGCAACAAATGGACTTGTTGGTCAAACAATTTGAAGCCATTGAGGATGCTTATCTGCGCGAACGACAAGTAGATGTGGTTCAAGTTGTAGAAAGAATCTTAAAAGCCTTATTAGGTGAACCCAGTCAAATTAGCTTTAGCAATGGTAGAGATGGCCCCGGTATTTTAGTTGCACATGATCTTAGCCCCGCTGACATGATGTTATTCAAGGAGCACAATTTCGCTGCTTTTATTACTGACGTTGGAGGAGCGACTTCGCACACCGCCATTGTTGCGCGCAGCCTAAACATTCCCTCTGTGGTGGCCCTTCATCATGCTTGGCCCCTGATCAGAGAAAATGAGATTCTGATTGTGGATGGCACTCAAGGCGTTGTTCTGGTCAATCCCGACCGTCAGATTCTCACTGAATATCGTTTGCGTCAGGAACAATGGGATCTTGAACGACAAAAGCTCAAGCGTTTGCGTTCTACCAAGGCTATTACACTCGATAGTCAGGATGTAGAACTGCATGCCAATATTGAATTTCCCTCTGATGTTGAGCAGGTTAAGAAAAACGGGGCAACCGGAATTGGGTTGTTTAGAAGTGAATTCCTGTTTATGAACCGCCCTGATCTACCTGACGAGGAAGAGCAATTTATTGCGTATCGTTCTGTTGCTGAGTCCATGAAGGGCGCGCCCGTGACCATCCGCACCCTTGATATCGGAAATGATAAACCGATCGACCAAGGGCCTAAAATCACAAGTAACCCCGCTTTGGGTTTACGTGCCGTACGCTATTGCTTATCTGAGCCGCGTATATTTAATACACAGTTGCGCGCCATCTTAAGGGCATCCCACTTCGGCAAGGTGAAGCTTCTCATTCCTATGCTGTCATGCCGCGATGAACTTTTTCAAGCACTGACAATGCTAGAAGCCGCGCGTAATCAACTTCGCACTGAAGGGGTAAAGTTTGATGAGGCAATGCCTATTGGCGGCATGATTGAAGTTCCTGCTGCAGCGCTGGCAGTAGAGTCATTGTTAGATCTTCTTGATTTCATCTCGATCGGCACAAATGACTTGATTCAATATACCTTGGCTATCGATAGAACCGATGATAGCGTGTCGCATTTGTATGACCCACTTCACCCTGCGGTATTGCATTTGGTTGCGCACGTTATTCGCACTGCTAACAAACTAGGTATTCCTGTTTCTGTATGCGGGGAAATGGCGGGAGAGCCAGAGCTTACAAGAGTATTGTTAGGGATGGGGCTTAGGTCGTTTTCTATGCATCCCAACCACTTACCCATGGTGAAACAAGTTGTGCTGAAAACTTCGGTTAAGGCACTAGAAACGCTCACCAAGCGGCTTTTGTCAGCGTATCTTCCAGATAAAATCCACGGAATTTTGACCAAGCTGAACGCTTAATCAGCCTCTTTGCAAATCGGGTGCAGCGAATACTGCGCTGCACCCGATAGGCAGGTTAATTGCAGAAAACAGGCTAAAAGCTGGCGGAATAAAGTGGCTGTTATTTTTGTTTGCCAATCACACCAGAACAGCAAGAAATCTGACCAACCATACAATTACACACCTTACGGTGCCCCACGCTTCATTTCTAGAAGCACTGACTAGAAATGCTCCTCCTCCTTACTCGACTACCTAAGCGCGTGGGCATTTAGGCTCGAATTTCTAAATAGAATAGGCATTGTCCAAAACAAAGTCAACCACATCAACTAAATGACTTGCACTTTAATTGATCAAAGCAATTAAACCATTAAATAAAAAAGGATTATTTAAGCTGGCATTTTTCTTGCGTACAGAGTCAAGTACTCAATACACTATAAGAATATTTTGAAAAACGACATCAAATGAACGCCCCACTTTACCTCGATGTACGGAGGAAAATTTTAACCAGCATCACCTTAGGTCATTGGCCCAACGGTACCCCTTTACCTAATGAAACCAAGCTCGCGCGCGAATTTGGCGTAAGCGTAGGAACACTTCGTAAGGCAGTCGATGAATTGGTTCAAGATAAAATTTTGGCGCGCCAGCAAGGGCGTGGCACTTTTGTAGCCACCCATAATGTTGAGCGCACTTTGCATGATTTTTTTCGTATTCGGCACAATGATGGGGTTTCGCGCTTCCCCGAGATTGAAACCCTAAGCCTTCGTAAAATCGCTGCAGACGAAGAAGCTTCTCAGCGACTTCAACTGAGTATTGGGGCAAAGGTATATCGCATCATTAACCTCCTGACTGTGGGTGGTCTTCCCGCTGCACTGGATCAGATTTTTTTGCCAGCAGAACGCTTTGAAGGCTTGAACATTGATCTTTTTCGCACTCGAACAGGGACCATTTATCACCTATATCAGAATAGTTTTGGAGTAAACGTTTTAAAGGCAGAAGAACAAGTGCGCGCTTGCAAATGTGGAGCCAAAGAATCCCGCGCATTAGGTATATCCCGCGCAACGATCATGTTGGAAGTCGAACGCATTTCTCGCACCTACTATGATGTTCCTGTGGAATGGCGCTGCACCCGAGTCAACACTCAACATCATTACTACTCTAGTGAACTGGGTTGATTGGCAATTAGGCCCATCCCATCCCAAGTAGGCAAAATCTTACTACAACGCCCAAAACTGCTCAGCAGTCGCTACAATGTAGGACTTTCACTGAATACAGCCGTCTGTAATTATGGCCGGCAATTTAAACATGATGAGTTCTGAGCAAGAGTTTCGCGTTTTTCGTTGCATTTTGTGCGGCTGGATTTATGATGAGGAAACAGGCGTTCCTGAGGATGGCATCGCACCAGGTACACGCTGGGAAGACGTTCCGGCTAGCTGGGTTTGCCCTGATTGCGGGGCCATGAAAATTGATTTCGAGTTAGTAGAAATCTGATGTCCAATCAGGGCTCCGTGGGGGTTGTTTCCCCGCAGCTTGCGCACTTCGAAGCCCCTCTTAGTTTGTCATGCGGGCAGTCATTGGCGAACTATCAGTTGGCCTACGAAACCTATGGCACGCTGAACGCAGAGCGTAGCAACGCCATCCTGATTTGCCATGCCTTATCAGGTAACCATCATTTAGCGGGTACCTACGCCGAGGACCCCAAACAAGTGGGGTGGTGGGACAATATGGTGGGGTTAGGTAAGCCGGTAGACACTTCTCGGTTCTTTGTTATTGGTGTTAATAATCTTGGTGGTTGCCATGGATCTACAGGTCCTTCGTCCATTAACCCCGATACGGGCTGCCCTTGGGGAGCCGCTTTTCCCTTTGTAA
>CAIVHB010000109.1 GCA_903905585.1 uncultured Ferrovum sp.
CAGTTTTCACCGTTTAATTTATGAGCCCTGTCATTGAATATCGATACCACGATTCATGATCAACTTTTTCAAAGAAGAATTTTCACTGTAGGGGCCATCGATATGTTCTATAGTTAATCGCTCATTTGCCTTAATCGGCTTCAGCAGTTTCTCACCATTCATGACTTCACGACAGGATAACTGGCCTTTGTGTAAGGGAATAGCCAAATAGAAATCTTTCTCAAAAGATTCTTTGCTAAAAACATAGTTGGACTCTAAGTCACGTCGAGCATACGCCCCACGAACGAGAGCATTGAGGTACTCCGTTTCTTTTTTAGAAATGACTCGCCGGCTATCACTTATCCCACCACACATTTCTTTAGCTTTATGAAAAGCTTTAAACCATGAATCACAATGCTCCGGAAGAGAGCAGTATGAAGAAACAGGAACCCCTTCATAATCGATATCGATATGACGCTCCCAGGTACGAGCACCCTTACCGTAGGAAATCAACATCGAGGAATGCCAATCATGGTATTCGTGCGTTGATAAACCAATCACATGTTCGGGATAACGGTTACGCAAGTAATCAATTTGATCCAAGTTCAGTTCACTATCTTCACTAGGATAAAGTGATACACAATGATTAATGGAAAGCGGAATATCTCTCTTTTCAAAGAAGCTTACTAAGTCATCAAGATCTTTTTCTGAAGCTCCCCCCGTTGAAACAATGGTGGGGCGACGGGTAGATGCAATCTTCTCAATCAACAACCAATCATTCATATCAGAGCTGGCGATTTTGATGATGGGCATATCAAACTCAACACACAAATCAACTGAGGCCTCATCAAACGGAGTAGCCATCGGAATGCAGCTTACATCACGAATTTCTTGAATCATGCGAGCAAACTCAGCTTTAGTAAGTTTGGTATCCTCTGTTTTTTTTACGTAACGCAGTTCAGTGTTACCTTTGAAATCTGGGTGAATGAATTCATCCACATCCCTAAACTGAAGCTTGATAGCAGCTTTAACATTGTTATACCGAACAATCGCACCGTGATCTCGAATGAGTTTTAAACCGCGCTCAAGCCTGCCCCAATGATTGTTGGCAAGCTCAAGAACAAAAAAGTTCTCAAATAAGTCTTTATCGCGTTGCTTGACCTTGCTCATCTTGTCTCCACATTATTCAAATGACAATCCAAGAAATTCTTTAATCTTGGAGATGGAAAATTCCATCATTTCTTTCGTTAGCGAGGGTTGAACACCAATCCAGAAGGTGTTGTTCATCACATTGTCAGTGTTGGTTAAATCTCCACTCACTCGATACGTTGCATTCGCCATATAAGGCTGACGGGTGAGGTTTCCAGCAAACAATAATCGAGTACCAATTTTGTTTTGATCTAAGTAAGTGAGGAGATCAAGGCGACTCACCGGGCTATTGGGCTTAACCGTAATAGGGAAACCAAACCATGAAGGATCAGAGTGAGGGGTCGCTTCGGGTAACTGTAAAAACTCAGCACAACTCTGCAAACCTTCTTTTAGAAACGCAAAATTATCTTTTCGTTTTTGAATAAAGTCAGATGCTTTATCTAACTGAGCCAATCCGCAGGCTGCCTGCATATCGGTAATCTTAAGGTTATAACCCAAGTGACTGTAGGTGTACTTGTGATCATAGCCTTCTGGTAAATTACCGAGCTTCCAGCAAAAACGCTTGCCACACGTATTGTCTTTTCCGGGTGGGCAATAACAATCGCGCCCCCAATCACGGAAACTTTCGGCAATCACTTTGAGTTCAATATTATTCGTGAACACCGCCCCACCCTCGCCCATCGTAATGTGGTGTGCAGGGTAAAAACTTAAGGTTCCGATATCACCAAACGTACCCACCATCTGACCGCGATATGTTGTGCCTAGCGCATCACAGCAATCTTCAACTAACCATAAGTTATGTTTTTTACAGAGTGCGGTAACTACATCCAAATTGAAGGGGTTACCCAATGAATGGGCCAACATGATTGCTTTGGTTTTGCTGCTCATGGCAGCTTCAATTTTATCTGCATCAATATTGTGGGTAAGCGGATCAACATCCACAAAAACGGGGACTGCACCGAATTGAATGATTGGATTGACTGTGGTGGGAAAACCCGCTGCAACCCCGATCACTTCATCACCCTTTTGAATCGCGCGCGCACCTAGTTTGGGGCTAGTCAGAGTAGAAAAAGCCACTAGATTTGCCGAGGAACCCGAGTTAACAGTAATGAGGTGCTTTACCCCAATAAATGCAGCAAGCTTTTTCTCAAAAAGCTCGTTGAACCGTCCCGTGGTGAGCCATCCATCCAAAGAGGCTTCCACCATCAGTTTAAGCTCTGCCGAATCGAGTAATTTTCCAGAGGGTGGAACAACAGTGGTACCCGGCTGAAAATCTTTCGGGGCCAGCGCAATTGAGGCGTATTCCTCAACCAAGGCAGCGATCTGATCTCGCAGCGCCTGAGTCTTTTCATTCTGCATTAATTTCTATCCGTCAATTGCTGGTAATGATTTATTTGGTCTAGGGTGATTGTTCTTACATCCTCACCCTTGTTTCGAAGTCTGTTCCAATCCAACACCAGGTTCAAAGCCCTATCAAGATCCAGTGCTGGTTCCCATTCTAACAGGCTGCGAGCCTTGGAGATATCCAACTTAAGATGCCCTGCCTCATGAGGGTGCTGACCTTCATCTGATTTCCAGCGTGCACCTTCTCCCCAACCCGAACACAAGCGATCACAAATCCAACCCACGGTTCTGGTATCTGAATCATTAGGGCCAAAGTTCCATGCTTCAGCGAAACGTGGCCCTTCAGTGACCAATTTCTCTGCAAGGTGTAAATAGCCCCTTATGGGCTCCAAAACATGTTGCCACGGTCTGATCGATTGGGGGTTTCGGATATGAACGGTTTCTCTTTGTGAAAGTGCGCGAATAATGTCAGGAATTAAGCGGTCTTGAGCCCAATCCCCCCCACCAATAACATTTCCCGCACGAGCAGTCCCAAGTGCCACCCCATGATCTGAGTAAAAGTGGGGATTAAAAAAAGAAGAACGGTAAGCAGCACTTAAGAGTTCCGAGCACCCTTTGCTGCTGCTGTAAGGGTCAAAGCCCCCCATGGGATCCGTTTCACGATAACCCCATACCCATTCTCGATTTTCATAGCATTTATCGGTAGTGACATTCACTACTGCCTTTACACTTCCAACTGCTCTCACTGCTTCCAATAAATGAATAGTACCCATCACATTCGTGGCATAAGTTTCTATGGGAGCTTGGTAGGAGTAACGCACTAAGGGCTGGGCTGCCATGTGAATGACGACTTCTGGTTGAGCTTTCTGCATTGCAGCCTGAATTGCCTGCGGCTCGCGAATATCGGCAATGATAGATGTCATATCATTATTGACCGAAGCTTCCTCAAACAAACTAGGTTGGGTGGGTGGCGCAAGCGCAAAGCCAGTCAGTTCCGCCCCTAATGATTGCAGCCAAAGGGAGAGCCAACTGCCTTTAAACCCCGTATGGCCCGTTAAAAAGACTTTTCGGCCACGCCAAAAGGAAGGATTCAACTCCAAACCTTCCATGGAGCTTTTCCACTTGCCCAGAGGGATTCGAGTAGTTGTTTATCCCTGAGTGTATCCATTGGTTGCCAGAAACCCTCATGCTCCCAAGCCATCATTTGCCCCATTTCTGCCAATCGAACCATGGGCTCAGCTTCCCAGGTAGTTTTATCACCCTCAATCATCTCAAGAACTTTAGGGGATAACACGAAGAAACCACCATTGATCCACCCCCCATCCCCACGAGGTTTTTCCACAAACCCCGTAACCTGCTGGTTAATGCGCTCTATCGCACCAAAACGACCGGGGGGCTTAACCGCTGTCATGGTTCCAAGTCTGCCATGTTCAAGGTGGTAAGCAATCGATTGAGTAATGTTGACATCACTTAGACCATCACCATAAGTAAAACAAAAGGCTTCTTCACCTTTAAGGTATGTTCCAACACGCTTTAAGCGGCCCCCTGTCATGGTGTCTTCGCCGGTATCCACCAAAGTCACGCGCCAGGGTTCAGCTTTACCCTGATGGACTTCCATCTTGTTAGAAGACATATCGAAGGTCACATCAGACATATGAAGAAAGTAGTTAGCAAAGTACTCTTTGATCACATAGCCTTTATAACCGCAGCAGATCACAAAGTCCTGCACTCCATGTGCAGAGTATTGTTTCATGATGTGCCAAAGAACAGGTTTTCCGCCCACTTCCACCATGGGCTTAGGCTTAAGGTGAGTTTCTTCGGATATACGAGTGCCAAAACCTCCGGCAAGAATGACTGCTTTCATATTTTGTAAATTACATCGAAAGGATCAAATTTAGACATTATAAATCTTAGCGAGACAACACATCATGATTACAGGTCATTAGCAGGAAATCTATAAGAAGACTATTTTCCGGCTTGCCTTGATGAAATGGTTTCTGCAAGACCACTCACTCGCTCTGGCCAAGACTCTAGAAACCCATTCAAGTTTTTTTGAATGCTAAGAATAGCCGCGTCAACAAGTGCTATGTCACTGGGAAGGCGATCTTGCAAGCCAGGCTCATAAGATACATTGGGAAATGGCCCGTGCTCAGCAAAATTGATTTCACTGCGTGGTATCTGTAAATCATGCATCAGAACGGGAACCGCGCCACATAAGGCTGCATCGGTATTTGTTGCTGAAACGGTATCCCAAGAAAAAAAATACTTGCAATTACGCAATAAGGCAGCGAGTTGAACTTTGTCTTTGGGCC
>CAIVHB010000110.1 GCA_903905585.1 uncultured Ferrovum sp.
AATAACTTCAGACTTTTCTTTTTCAAGTATGTGCGTCGCTTCTTGTTGTAAGCGATGAATTTGTGCTTGAATTTCGTTATAGGTAGACATGTAATGTATTCCTCTTAATTTTTTTGAGTGAAAAAGATATCACATTTTTGAATTATACTACCTTTGAAAGAATAAAAGTCAAATGATAAGCCAATATCATTTAATTATATGATCAGAATAAAGTTGGATTAGAAGTAATGACCAGATATCTCATGTTCTTCACTAGGCGTTTTTAATATGAATCGCCTATGTTGGGTATCGAACATTATTCGTTAGATTGGCTTTAATGCGCAAAAACTAAAGTGGGCTTTTCTGAGTAAAGATCAGGAAATAATTTGCGTAAATGGGCTATTTTTGGAAGATCGTAATAGGCGATATATCTATTTTCTGGATGCAGCGTAGCGTAATCTTGATGGTCTGTTTCAGCGATATAGAAGGCTTTTAAAGGGCTTACTTGGGTAGCAATCGTTTTTTGGAAAAAATGCCCTTGATTTAATTGGCTGATATAGCTTTCTGCAATATGCTTTTGATTTTCGTCTTTAAAAAAAATGACAGAACGGTATTGTGATCCTTCATCGGGGCCTTGACGATTGAGTTGAGTAGGATCGTGCGCCACTGAAAAATACACACGCAGTAATTCAGCGAGGCTAATCTGACTGGGATCAAAGCGCACTTCAACCGATTCAGCGTGCCCCGTTAAACCGGAGCTGACGGTGTGATAGTGTGCAGTGTCTTTAGCACCTCCGGCATAGCCTGATACTGCACCTTTCACCCCTTTCACATGTTGAAATACACCTTGTACGCCCCAAAAGCACCCGCCTGCGATGACGATGCTGTCCTCACTGGTGGTGCGTGAAAGTGTGTTTCCAACGCTGGAAGAAGGAAGGACTACTGGGGCTGCTTCGCGGTATTCCGCGCAGGCGCTCATCGTGAAGAGCGCAAGTACGGCGATTTGAAGCCATCCTAGTAGTAAAAGTATGCGATGACAGAGGCGATTCATGATGTGGCTCCTGAAACAAACTTTAAGGACACCCCATTAATGCAGTAACGCAGGCCCGTGGGTTTGGGGCCATCATTAAACACATGGCCTTGGTGCCCCCCACATCGACGGCAATGCACTTCTGTTCTTTGCATGCCTAAGCTCCCGTCTTCACGTTCTACAATCGCTTTAGGCAGCGGTTTCCAGAAACTGGGCCAGCCGGTATGGCTATCAAATTTGGTATCAGAGGAAAATAAGGGCAGTGCACAAGCAGCACATTCAAATATCCCTTTACGGTGTTCCTCTAATAGTGGGCTGGTGAAAGGGCGCTCAGTGCCTTCGTGGCGAAGCACCCGGTACGCGGGCGGGGTGAGTCGTTTCTGCCACTCCTCGTCGCTATAAGTCACTTCAAAGGTTTCTTGAACCGCTTGACTCAGCGTGGTGAGGGACAAGGCATAGGCCCCCAAAACTGAAATGCCTGTGCTTGCTAAAAATTGACGACGTTTCATCGCGAGAGACTCCATGAGGATGAGTGATGAATTTTTGAGTCTATTCAGACTATAAAGTTCTTACCGTCCCAGCTTATGCGCGCACTGAGCAATCAGAGCAAAAAAAGCGTTTTGGCTTGCCGGGCTTCGCTGAGCTAGGGAATGTGGTGTTCTAGATGAAAACTGGCAGCCACGTCTTGGGCTAGTGTCTTTACAAGCCACGGCATCATTTCATTTAAAAGCTTAGGAAGCGTCCACGGGGGATTCACGATAAATAGCCCGCTGCCATGCATACCAAATCCTTTTTCGGAAGGCTTTTGAATGCTGAGGCTCACGTTTAACCAGCTTTTTATTTGCAAGGCTTTTAATTGTTGAATGAGCTGTCTTGCATCATGCGTTTGAAGCAGGGGATACCAAACCACGTAGGTTCCTTCAGCAAATCGAACGAGGCTGTCCTTGATGGCATTTACCGTAGCTTGATAGTCTGTTTTGAGTTCATAAGAGGGGTCGATCAAAACAAGCGCGCGGCGTGTGAGGGGGGGTAACACGGATTTCAATCCGGCATATCCGTCTATGGCTTCAATGCGAACCCTGCGTCCTGCGCCACCAAAATTTTGCGAGAGTAAGCGAAGATCAGTGGAATGGAGTTCAAATAAACGCAGGCGATCATCGGGTCGCGTGCATTGTTGCGCACACCACGGGGAGCCGGGGTACAGCTTGAGGATTCCATCGGGGTTTAATTCACGCACTATTTCGGCATAGTGTTGAAGCATCTCAGGCAAATCTTGGCTTTGCCAAATGCGCGCAACGCCCGTTTCGTATTCGGCATTTTTTTGAGCATACTCCCCATGCAAGTCATAGAGCCCAGCCCCAGAGTGGCTATCGATATACCACCAGGGTTTATCTTTCTGATTCAGATAATCTAGGATAGAAATGAGAACCGCATGCTTGAGAACATCAGCATGATTACCGGCGTGGAAGGCGTGGCGATAACTGAGCATAGTGTGAGTGTTTTGAGGGTATTGGGTGAGAACAGGTGTCTTTAACGTCCGTGTAAGCGAGCCATGCCATGTAAGCGAGCCATGCCATGAGAGTTCCTTCGCTATGGCTAGAGTCAATCTGCTGATCGAAAAGGGGCATGCTCTTCGAGTTCGCTCACATAATGTGCAATGCCTTGGCCCTCGCGTTCTAGAAAATGAGCAATGGCTTCGGCAAAGCGCGGATCAGCAATCTGATGTGCGGACCATATGGTGGTGGGCATAAAGCCACGCGCGAGTTTGTGTTCACCTTGTGCGCCCCCTTCAAATAGAGCGATTTTCTGCTCGATACAAAACTCAATGCCTTGATAATAGCAGGCCTCGAAGTGCAAGCCTGGAACGGGCTCTATGGCGCCCCAATGCCGGCCCCATAAACGCTCGTGATCATAAATATCGAGCGCTGCTGCAATGGGTTGGCCATCTCGATAGGCCAAGACAAGTAAAACATGTTGGGGCAATGTTGCGCCTAGGTGCAGAAAAAATGCGGTATTTAAATAGGGGTGGGAGCCGTGCTGGCGATAGGTATTGCGATAACAGCGCGCAAAGAATTGCCAATCCTCTTCAGTGATTTCATTGCCGCGCAGGCGTTTCATGGTGACCCCTGCTTCTCGTACTTTTCGGCGCTCTTGACGAATTTTTTTTCGCTTGTCGTGGGATAGGGTGGCGAGAAAAGCCTCGAAGTCTGGGTATCCTTCGGGCAGTGCGTTATGCCAATGAAATTGCACCCCTTGGCGCATCAAGGCGCCTTGCTCGGCGAGTGCCTCTCTATCTTGCTCTTCAGGAAACAGGACATGCAAACTCGAACACGCCAGGCGGGATGCAAGAGTCATTAAAGTTTCAGCGACGATAGGCCGGAAGGATTTCTCTTTTACTAAGAGCCGTGGACCGCTAATCGGCGAAAAAGGGATGGCGCACAGTAACTTGGGATAGTAGGGTTCGCCATGTTGTTCATAGGCTCGAGCCCAAGCCCAATCGAATACAAATTCTCCATAGGAATGTTCTTTTACATAGAGCGGAGCGGCGGCTTTCATTTCTCCCTCTTCTTTAATCACAAGATATTGGGGATTCCAACCCGTGCCCTCACCCACACAGCCTGTTTGTTCCAAGCCAAATAAAAAGCTGTGTTGCAGGAAGGGTTGCTGACCAGCCAGTGCATTCCATTCCGCGCTAGAAATATCAGCAAGCGTTTCTATTAGATGGGCTTCCAGAGTCAAAATGAGGGATTTCCTTTGCTTTAATTCTTATTAAAGAGGCTGTGAAGTGCTATGATTTTAAAAAATTCGTAACAATGAAGGTTCGGAGCATTTCATGAAAAAAATTGAAGCCATTGTTAAACCTTTTAAGCTGGATGAAGTGCGTGAAGCTTTGTCAGAAACGGGTATTTCTGGATTGACCGTGACTGAGGTAAGAGGTTTTGGTCGCCAGAAAGGTCACACTGAACTGTATCGTGGGGCTGAGTATGTAGTGGATTTTTTACCTAAGGTAAAAATCACCGTTGTGGTGTCAGATGATAGGGTTGAGAAAGCGTTAGAGGCAATTATCAAAGCAGCACATACTGGCAAGATTGGCGACGGCAAAATTTTTGTAACGAATGTAGATCGAGTGATTCGTATTCGTACCGGCGAATTGAACGAAGACGCCTTATAGATTGAATGCGCGGCAATTCTTGAGCATAGTGCTCAGTCATTTTTTAGTGCCCTTGCAAGGCTGCTCGGAGAGATAGGGCGACGCCGATCACTTGGTTTTGGTCGGTACCGAGTACGGTGAAGTGGCCCATTTTGCGGCCTTTGCGCGGTTCGCGTTTTCCATAAAGATGCAGTCTGGTTTGTGGGTTGCTGAGCAGATATTCCCAAGCCGGTGACACACCGTCTTCCCCCCAACTATCCCCTAAAATATTAACCATGACTGCCGCAGGAACGGGAGCGGGGCTTTCTGGTGCAAAGCCACACACTAGCCTGACTTGTTGCTCAAATTGGCTGCAGGTTCCGGCATCGATGGTGGCATGCCCGCTGTTGTGCGGACGAGGTGCCATTTCGTTCAGCAAAATGTTGCCATCCTTCAGAAGAAAAAACTCTACTGCCATCACGCCTACATAATCGAGTTTGTGCGCGACGATCTTGGCCATCTCGCGCGCTTGCTCGGCAATCTGGTGATTTACCCTAGCCGGCAAAATACTGATATCGAGAATGCCATCTTTGTGCTGATTCTCTGAAACCGGGAAACATTGAATTTCTCCGCTCTCGCTTCTCCCCAATACGACGGATATCTCCGTGGCGAGATCAAGCTGTTGCTCTATCACGCAAGGAATTAAATCCAAATTATTTTGAAGCACAGTGAGGGCTTCTTCACTATTGGCTACACGCACCTGACCTTTTCCGTCATAACCAAATCGAGCTGTTTTGATAATGGCTGGAAAGCTTAGGCTAGAGAGTGCAGCGGGAATATCGGCTGGGCTGCGAATCACACTGTAGTGTCCAACCGGTAAATCGCAGAGCTGAAAAAATTGCTTTTCGCGGATACGATCCTGCGCAATGGATACGGCTTGTGCAGAGGGGCGAACGGCACAGTCATAGTGGTCAGCGAGTTGGGCCATCGCGCTAGCGGGTGTGTTTTCAAATTCAGTGGTGACGGCTGCGCAATGGTTGCCCAGTTCTTTTAAGGCATCGGGGTCGTCATAGGCTGCGCAAAGATGACGGCTAGCAAAATGCGCAGCAGGGGCATACGGATCAGGATCGAGCACCCACACTTCATAGCCAGCGGTGCGGGCTGCAATTACAAAGTAGCGCCCCAACTGACCTCCTCCAAGAAGACCTAAGGTGGCACCGGGAAGAATAGGGCTGTGTTGAATGGCGTCAGGCTTGTGCTGCATAAAACTTAGGTTTCCGGCGGAACATTCATTTTAGAAACATGTTCGGCAAGTTCATTACGGTAAGCGAGCAGTTTCTTGGCAAGGTTTGCATCGTGGTTGGCCAAGAGTGCGATAGCAAATAAGGCGGCATTCGCCGCTCCGGCCTCGCCAATTGCAAAGGTGGCGACGGGAATGCCCTTGGGCATTTGCACAATCGACAGCAAAGAATCTTGGCCGTGTAAATGTTTGCTGGCAACAGGCACCCCTAAGACGGGCAGAGTGGTTTTTGCGGCGATCATACCCGGGAGATGCGCTGCCCCCCCTGCGCCTGCGATGATGCAGTGTAGGCCGCGATCGCGGGCGGTGGCGGCATACTCAAACATCAGGTCAGGTGTGCGATGCGCGGAGACCACGCGCGATTCATATTTCACGCCGAATTGTTCCAGCATGGCTGCCGCCGCAGACATCGTGTCCCAGTCGCTTTGGCTGCCCATGATCAGGCCGACCACCGGCGCGTTCTCTGGCTTTAAATGCACCACTTTGCCTTGGCCGTTGCTCATTCTGATCTGTCCTAAGTTTTAAAAAAACGACTGGAGCTCTAATCTACCAAGCCACGTGCTTCAGCGACTTGTCCGCGGTAGGCGTCGAAAATATGACGTAAGGCATCGGCCATCGTCACTGAGGGAGCCCACTGCAATTCTTCGCAGGTGTTGGTGATCTTGGGCACACGATTTTGAACGTCTTGATAACCCTTGCCGTAGTAAGCTTCTGAAGTGGTTTCAATCAACTGTACTTGTTTCGCTGTCTCAGCGTACTCGGGATATTCAGCTGCTAAACTCAACATCATGGTCGCGAGTTCACGTACTGAAAAATTGTTCTTCGGATTGCCCACATTGTAAATCTTGCCGCTGGCAATGCCGTCTTTATTCTCGATCATTTTCATGAGCGCTAAGATGCCATCATCAATATAGGTGAAGGCCCGTTTCTGACTCCCGCCATCGACCAGCTTGATGTTTTCACCGCGAACGATATGACCAAAGAATTGCGTGATCACGCGTGAGCTGCCTTCTTTGGGGGTATGAATACTATCCAGCCCAGAGCCAATCCAGTTAAAGGGGCGGAACAAGGTGAAATCCAGGCCTTCTTGCGCACCATAGGCCCAGATCACCCGATCCATCAACTGCTTGCTGCAAGAGTAAATCCAGCGCTGTTTGTCGATGGGGCCCAACACGAGTTCAGAAGCATAGGGGTCAAATTCGCTGTCCCGACTCATGCCATACACTTCAGAAGTCGAGGGGAACAGAATACGTTTGCGGTACTTCACGCAACTGCGCACGATGGGCAGATTGGCTTCGAAATCGAGCTCAAATACGCGCAAAGGCTGTTGTACATAAGTAGCAGGTGTTGCGATGGCAACCAAGGGCAAGACCACATCACATTTTTTGACATGATATTCAATCCACTCGCGATTGATGGTGATATCACCTTCAAAGAAATGAAAGCGGGGGTGTTCCATTAGGTCGGTGACCCGTTCGCTGTTCATGTCCATGCCATAGACTTCCCAGTCAGTCGTGGACAAGATGCGTTGGCTAAGATGATGGCCGATGAAGCCGTTCACACCGAGGATCAGGATTTTTTTCATGTAGGGAGCCTAGCAGACGGAAAACCGAGGATTATACCGCGTTGAGAGCCGAATTCAGGAAACCTTGCGATCTAACAGATTAGTTTCTTTAGGTAGGCGGCTTGCGGCGGCCTGTGGGCTATGGTCTTCACCGCCCAAATCAAGCGCTAAGATCTTTAAAATGGGCCCAACGCCTGCGTCGACCCAAAGACCGTGTACAGCGTCGTTATGCAAGATGACAGGCTGCCGCGTGGCTTGTTGAAGGGGTTGGGTGGCGGTCGTGCAAGGGTGGTCTTGGCGGGTAGAAGGCGGGCTTTGAAATGCGCTCCGTTCTGTCAACTGAGTGCGCAATATCCGCGCAGGAATGCCTGCCAGGTCAGTGAACGCGCCTGGGTAGGGTGGGGCAACACCTCTGACTAAGTTATGTATCTCTGGCAGCGGCTTGGACCAATCAATTCGACCATCTTCGGGTTTGCGGCCATAGCAATAGTTGCCTTCAGCAAGATTTTGTGGCTCTCGTGCTGCGGTACCTAGAAGCAGTGAGGGAAGTACTTTTTCTAAAACAATCTCAGCAGCCCAAGTGACTTTTTGAAAGACTTCGAAGGCGCTGTCATTGGGCAAAATAGGAACGCGTTGACGGCCCAGAATGGCTCCTTGGTCGGGTTTGAGCGTCATTTCATGCAAACTTGCACCCGTTTCGGTTTCGCCTTTAATCACGGCCCAATTCACGGGTACGCGACCACGGTACTTAGGCAATAAAGAGCCATGCATATTCAAAGCGCCTTCGCGAGGAATGGCGAGCAGGGCACTACCCAGCATCTTTCGGTAATAGAACGAGAAGAAAAAATCGGGTTCTAGTGCTTGAATCTGGGCGATGACTTCTTCGGTATTGGGATCTTCTGGGGTGATGATCGGAATGCCGTGTCGCGCCGCGAGTTTGGCGACGCTATCAAACCAGACTTCTTCCTGAGGGTCATCTTGATGGGTGACGACGAGACCAATATCCACTCCACCCGCTAGCAATACCGATAGGCAGCGCACGCCCACATTGTGATAGGCAAAGACGATCGCACTTTTCCTGGCTGTTGTTGCGGTGTGGCTCATGTGTTCCAGCTTCGCTTAGGTGTTTTCCGTGTCATCGGCTTGCAGTACCGACTGGATCAGATAGCGTGGGCGGATGCGCACTTGCTGATAGATGCGCCCCACGTATTCGCCTAACAGACCAATCCCGAAAAGCAAAATGCTGATAAGAAAAAAGGTGATGGCAAATAGGGTGAATACGCCTTCGGCCTCTGGGCCGATGATGATGCGGCGTATAGCCAGATAGATGACAAATAACCCCGATAGGACTGAAAGCCCCATTCCCAGCAATGAGAATAGCTGCAAAGGCACAATCGAAAAACCAGTCACTAAATCGAAATTGAGTCTGATCAGTTTATAGAGCGAGTATTTAGATTCACCGGCTGCACGTTCTTCGTGTTCTACCGTGACTTCGGTCGGGTTGGCCGCAAAGGTATAACCCAGTGCAGGGATATAAGTGCTGACCTCGCGCGATTGGGTAATGGCATCGACAATTTTTCTATCGTAGGCGCGCAACATGCAGCCTTGATCGGTCATTTGAATCCGGGTGAGCCGTTCACGCAGATGATTCATGGCGCGTGATGCGAGTTTGCGCCAGGTCACATCATGTCGCTGGCGGCGAATACTGCCTACATAGTCGTGGCCTGTATCCATTGCTTTGAGTAAATGATGGATTTCTTCAGGGGGATTTTGAAGATCCGCATCGAGTGTGATGATGCGATGGCCACGCACACGTTCAAAGCCCGCCATGATCGCCATATGCTGACCATAGTTACCGTTGAAATAAATCACGCGTGTGACATCAGGTCTTGCTTGGAATTGCTGTCGCAGAATAGCGCCGGAACGATCATGGCTTCCATCGTTGATGAATACGACTTCATAACTTACGCCTAGCGCATCCAGAGCAGGATACAAGCGGTCAAACAAAACGTGTAGACCCTCTTCTTCGTTGTAAACAGGAATCACTACCGAAACTTCTGGTAATCCAGAAGAGTGAAGAGGGTGATGTTCAGAGGAAGTTTGATTCAAGCTAGTCATGAGGGGTGAGCTCCAATAAGGCATCGCAAACGCGGTCTACATCTTCAAGGCCCATCATGGGAAATAAGGGAAGGGTGAGTGTTTCGCGGGCAATTTGCTCGCTGTTAGGGAAGTCACCTGCTTTGTATCCCAGCGCGCGATAAGCGGTGGTGAGGTGCACGGCTTCGTAGGAAATCCCGCTTCCAATGCCGCGTTGATGAAGGGTTTTCATCAGTTCAGCACGTGTCATCGTCATCCGATCTAAGGGCAGCAAGGGTGCAAACATATTCCAAGAATGTCCTTCGTCTCCCTTGATGGGCAATGTGCCCGTGTAGCGATCCGTTAAGCGTTCGAAATAACGGTTCACTAAGATCCTGCGGCGCGCATTGAATGCATCCAAACGTTCGAGTTGCGCTATCCCCAGACGCGCATGCACATCCGGCATATTGTATTTAGCACCCACCACATCAACATCGCGTGTGCCATCGGGTAAACGGCGAATGCCATGAAAGCGCAGGCGTTCTACTTTCTCAGCTTCTTCAGCGTTGGCAAAGACCAAGGCACCCCCTTCGATGCTGGTCATGTTTTTATTTGGGTGAAAACTGAAGCTGGCGATATCTCCAAAGCTGCCAATGGGCTTGCCTTGCCAACGTGTGCCAATCGCTAAGGCGGCATCTTCGATGACCCGCAAATGGTGCTGTTGCGCTAAGGCATACAGCGCATCCATATCCAAAGGATGACCCGCAAAGTGGGTGGGCATGAGGGCGCGCGTGTGAGGCGTGATCGCAGCTTCGGTCGCTTTCAAATCCATATTGCGCGATTCGAGTTCTACATCTACAAATACTGGCTTCGCACCTGTGCGAGAAATGGCGTTAGCACAAGCGAAGAATGTTTGTGCTGGCATGATGACCTCATCGCCGGCTCCAATTCCACATGCCAATAAGGCGAGCTCTAGGCCCGCGGTTGCTGAAGTGACGACCCGAGTAGGGCGACCGCCGTGATACGCTGATAGGGCTTTTTCAAAGGCTAAAACTTGTGGGCCGCTGGTGAGTTGATATCCTCGAATCGTGTCAGCGATCCCACTGATCATTTGTTCATCGATTGTGGGTCTTGCAAAGGGGAGAAAGCCTACAGTCATGCGCGTGCCACCAAAATCACACCTACTATAATCAAAGAAATACCTGCGAGTTTATCGCTACCAAGGCTCTCGCCAAATAACCACCAAGCTGCAAGCGCATTGACCACATAGCCAATAGAAAGTAAGGGATAGGCTTGAGAGACGGGGACACGCGAGAGCGCCAAAATCCATACCACCACACTGATGGCGTAACAGGCTAGGCCACCAATAATGGGGGGGCAGGTCGCGATGCGCAGGCCGATAGGCACAATTGAATTCGCGCTGAATTCAAAGTGGCCAATGGCATTGGTTCCTGCTTTGAGCAGCAGTTGGGCGAGGGCGTTGAGTAACACCCCAGTTAGGATAAGACCAAAACTGATGATATTCATGGGGGGGAAACTACCACATGGCGTGTGTTTTGAGCCAGTACATGCATCTTCATTCCGGCTTCTTGAAGTGCCAGTAATTGGCCAATTTCAAAAATAGCGATATCTCCGGGCTGGGTGCCCCAAGTCTGCAAAAAATCTTTTACATTGGGGATGGAGCGCTCGGGTTCTTGCTGGAGGCCAAATCCAAGCTCATCTTCGAAATTGACCAAAGTCACGGTACGTTTGAGATAAAAGTCTAAGGTCTGGTCGTATGTGTTCACGCTGAACACTCGGGCATTGGGCTGTATTGTTGACTGCCAGGATGCCACCCAAGGACTGGCTGAATTAAATACGGCCAGTGAACGGGCTCCATGTAGGCCGGTTATGGCGGCGATGAGTCCTGCTAAGCCAATACAGCAATAGCCCAGCATGCGGTAACGATCTTTGAGGGTATACAGAACTGCTGAGGCCATGAGAAGCGCGACCCCTCCGCTTGCCAACCAGGGTGCGAGATGGGCGTAGGGCACAAGCATATCGGGATCGAGATCTAAGGGGATGCCTTGTTGGATGGATTGTTCAGGAAATCCGAGTAGCACACCCGCAAGTAAAAATAGCCCTCCTAAGGTGATACTACCTAGGCCAATCAAATGTTTGCGCATGTGCTGCGCGTTGCATAGATGCAGAGCGATCAGGCTGGCTAGAGGGGGGAAGGCGGGCAGGATATAGGTGGGAAGCTTAGACCCTGAGGCGCTGAAGAAAGCGAGGATACCGAATGCATAGATCAGCAGAAAACGGGAAGGACGAAAGAGCGTGGTGGAACGCCCAGATGATTTCCATGCCGTGACAAGCGCTTGCGGGAGCAGCACAGTCCAAGGCAACCAACCTACCAAAAGGATAGGCAAGAAATACCAAGCTGGCTCAACTCTTTGATGAACCGTGCTGGTAAAGCGTTCGAAATGTTCATGAATAAAAAAGAAGTGGGCAAACTCGGGGTTTCGCAAGCTACACAGCACAAACCACGGAGCGGCCAAAAGCAGGAGCGCGATCGAGGTGGTGAAAAGATGCGCGCGCTTCCAGGCTGAAAAATTGAGTGATGTAAGCGTATAGAGCACGATAGCTATGCCGGGTAGCACGATGCCAATCAGCCCTTTGCTTAACACGGCAAGACCTAGGCTGATGCCTGCAAGTGCCATCCATTTTCGTGCGTGCGCGCTATGTTGAGCGTGCAGGTAGGCAGCGATGGCTCCCGTTAGAAATGCGGTGACGCCGCTATCAAGGGTGTTCACATGTCCTAGAAGAGCTGGGTAGAGTGCTCCCGCTAAAATCACTGGGGCCAGCCATTGTGTAGTGCGCGGGCCCGCTAGGCTACGGGCCATACAGCCTGTAAAAATGAGGGTAAGGAAACCACAAAAAGTAGTCCAAAAACGCGCAGTGCGTTCGTTTTGACCAAAGGTTTGATAAGCGATGGCGGTGGCCCAGTATTGCAGTGGGGGTTTCTCAAAATATTTGATGCCATTCAGGCGGGGGGTAATGAAATCACCTGAAAGGGCCATCTCGCGAGGTATTTCGGCATAACGGCCTTCGTCAGGGCGCGCGAGCGGTCTGCTATCCCAAGCTGCCCACCAGAGTATGGCCACCAGCATAGCCGCAATGATGGGCGCGACAGATGCAAGCTGCGAGCGATTCACCTTCTGCATTGTTAGGAGGCTTTGAGAAGGATCACAACAGCACCGTTGCCTCCTGCTCCTGCTGGGGCATCGCAAAACGCTAAGACTTCATCTCTTTGCATGAGCCATGAACGAACGTGATTTCTTAAGACAGGCTGTCCGCTGACTGAGCCATACCCTTTTCCATGAATCATTTGTACGCAGCGCATGCCTTGGCGCCGGGAATGCGTCAAAAACAGCACCAGTGCTTTTCTGGCTTCGTCTACCCACAGACCATGTAAGTCCATCTCGTTTTGGACTGCCCAGCGACCGCGTTGCAGGTCGCGTAGGATTTTATGCGGGAGTCCTGCTCTTAAGAAACGTTCGGCATCCCCAATTTCCATCGCATCGGATAGCCCGTCAGGTGCGTTGAGTGCATCTAATAAAGCCTGATCTTCATCCCGTTGACTGTGAATGGGGATGGGCTTGGGCTTGGGGCGATCAGATTGCACGCGGCCAGGGTCCCGAACAGGCTGTGCGTCTGCAACAGCCTCTCGGAATAGGGAAAAATCTTCGTCACCCATGGTCTTATGAACTATGTATCTTCAGTGTTTAGCCGTGCAGAGCTTCGAG
>CAIVHB010000111.1 GCA_903905585.1 uncultured Ferrovum sp.
GGTAAACGTGTGGGCTACGGCAAAGAAGCCATGGCACCGCACAACCTCACCTTAACCTTGATTGGGGCCTCGATGTTGTGGGTAGGCTGGTTCGGCTTCAACGCAGGTTCTGCAGTGGCTGCGGATGGCCGTGCAGGTATGGCGATGGCGGTCACTCAGATTGCAACTGCTGCGGCTGCTCTGGCTTGGATGTTTGCTGAGTGGTTCATCAAAGGCAAGCCCAGTGTTTTGGGTATCGCTTCAGGTGCTGTGGCTGGTCTGGTTGCCATTACCCCCGCATCGGGTTTCGTGGGAGTAGGCGGTAGCTTGATCATCGGTGTGGTTGCGGGTGTGGTTTGCTTCTGGTCTGCAACTTCACTGAAACACATGCTGGGTTATGACGACTCATTGGATGCATTTGGTGTGCATTGCATCGGTGGTATTGTGGGTGCGTTGTTGACTGGCCCCCTTAACGTGCATGAAATCAGTGGTGTAGACGGCAGCTTTATGCAACAGGTTTATGGCGTAGGCGTTACCGTGATCTACGGTTTCGTAGTTTCATACATACTCTTGAAGGTTATCGATATGGTGATCGGATTGCGTGTGACTGAAGAACAGGAACGCGAAGGTCTTGACGTGGCTCTCCACGGCGAAAGCGTAGCCTAAGTACTATCCCTCTGCGCTGGGTTCACCCCAAGCGCAGATACGAAAAAGGGCACCGCAGGGTGCCCTTTTTTTACGTAGCGTCTGAGATGAAAGGGATCAGTCGCTTGAACCATTGCACGGGTGACGCCCGTGAGGCCATGATAATATTGGAGGGTTTAAGCACCTGGGCTAATCGCCCTTTAACCCGGAAACTTATGTCTGCTATTCGCTCCCAACTCGAAGCCCTATTGGCCCAACGTATTTTGATGCTAGACGGTGCCATGGGCACCATGATTCAGCGCTACAAGTTGACCGAGGAAGACTATCGTGGCGATGCTTTTAAAGATTTTGCGCATCCGCTCAAAGGCAATAACGATTTACTTACCTTGACTCGGCCCGACATTATTCGCGAAATTCATAGCCAGTATTGCGAAGCGGGTGCGGACATCATTGAGACCAATACCTTTAACTCCACGGGCGCTTCGATGAGCGACTACCACATGGAGTATTGGGTCCCTGAGTTGAATCGTGAAGGCGCCAAATTGGCACGCAGCGTGACGGATGAATGGACGGCTAAGAACCCGGCTAAGCCTCGTTATGTTGCAGGGGTATTAGGGCCAACCACGAAAACTGCATCCATCTCCCCCGATGTAAACGACCCGGGGTTTCGGAATATCGATTTTGATACCTTGGTACGCGATTACACCGAGGCGATTGAAGCTTTAGTAGAAGGCGGCGTGCATATCCTGTTGGTCGAAACCGTTTTTGACACCCTGAACGCTAAGGCCGCGCTCTTTGCGATCGATGCCTACTTTGACCGCGTAGGCCACAAGATGCCCGTCATGATCTCTGGCACGATCACCGATCAAAGCGGACGCACCTTAACCGGCCAAACTACCGAAGCCTTTTGGAATTCGGTGCGCCACATTCAACCGCTTTCCATTGGATTGAATTGCGCGCTTGGGGCAACTTTAATGCGCCCTTATATTGAAGAGCTTTCACGTATTGCGGGCTGTTATGTTAGCGCCCATCCCAATGCAGGCTTACCTAATCCCTTGGCTGATTTGGGATACGATGAAGGCCCGGCTGATACGGCCGCCTTGCTGCGTGAATTTGCACAAGCTGGCTTTCTAAATATTGTGGGCGGCTGCTGCGGTACTTCGCCGGCCCACATTAAAGCCATTGCCGATGCTGTGGCTGATCAAGCGCCGCGGGTATTACCTAAGATCGAACCCCATATGCGGTTGTCAGGCCTTGAGCCACTCACGATCAAAGACGATTCACTCTTTGTGAACGTAGGTGAACGCACCAATGTCACAGGCTCAAAAGCATTTGCTAGATTAATTCTTGCTGGCGATTATGCAGAGGCCGTCAGCGTAGCCCGCAATCAAGTCGAAAACGGCGCGCAAATCATCGACATCAATATGGATGAAGCCATGTTAGATGCGGTCGTGGCTATGCGTACCTTCCTGAATCTGATTGCTGCCGAGCCAGATATTTCGCGCGTTCCGGTGATGCTAGATTCCTCTGATTGGAAAGTCATTGAGGCCGGATTGAAATGCCTACAAGGTAAAGGTATTGTCAACTCGATCAGCTTAAAAGAAGGCGAAGAGGCCTTTATCGAGCGAGCCAAGCTAGTGAGGCGTTATGGCGCAGCCATGATTGTGATGGCCTTCGATGAGCAAGGTCAGGCCGATACACTCAAACGCAAAGTAGAGATCTGTACTCGCTCTTATAAGATTCTTACCGAGGTAGTGGGCTATCCCCCCGAAGACATCGTATTCGATCCCAATATTTTTGCGATCGCTACGGGTATCGCCGAGCACGATAACTATGCCGTAGATTTCATCGAAGCTACCCGTGCGATTAAGCAAACACTGCCCCACGCCAAAATCAGTGGAGGGGTATCAAACGTCAGTTTCTCATTCCGTGGAAATGACGCCGTGAGAGAAGCGATTCATACGGCCTTCCTCTACCACGCCATTCGCGCAGGCATGACGATGGGTATCGTGAACGCGGGGCAGTTGGGAGTGTATGCCGATATTTCGGCAGAGCTGCTAGAACACGTAGAAGACATCATTCTCAATCGCCGCCCTGATGCAGCCGAGCGCATGGTCGAATTTGCCGCACAAGTAAAAGGCGGTGCCCGAACCCAAGTCGAAGATGTGTCATGGCGGGAAGCTCCAGTGGCGCAGCGGCTCACGCATGCTTTAGTGAAAGGGATTAGCCAGTATGTGACGGAAGACACCGAAGAAGCGCGCCAACTCTATGATCGTCCTATTCAAGTCATCGAAGGCCCGCTCATGGACGGCATGAACGTGGTTGGCGATCTGTTTGGCGAAGGCAAGATGTTCCTGCCTCAAGTAGTAAAAAGTGCCCGCGTCATGAAGCAGGCCGTGGCCCACCTCATCCCCTTCATTGAAGAAGAAAAAGAGGCATCTGGCGATACCCGTGCAAAGGGGCGCATTCTGATCGCGACTGTGAAGGGTGATGTACACGATATTGGGAAGAACATCGTCACCGTAGTACTTCAATGTAATAACTTTGAAGTGATCAATATGGGTGTAATGGTGCCTTGCGATCAGATTCTAGATCGCGCGATGAAAGAGAAAGTGGATGTCATTGGGTTGTCCGGCCTCATTACCCCTTCGCTAGAAGAAATGGCCCATGTGGCGCGAGAAATGGAGCGCTTGGGTATGAAGATTCCCCTCTTGATTGGTGGGGCTACCTGTTCGCGTGTCCATACGGCAGTCAAAATTGCACCCCATTACAGCGGGCCTGTGATCTACGTACCGGATGCCTCCCGAGCGGTAGGCGTATGTAGCAATCTGCTATCAGATGATCTTAAAACCGCGTACCTAGAAGAACTCCGTAAAGATTATCAACATGTGCGCGAACTCCATGCCGCCAAAAAAGGTCCTGGGCCCTTGGTGCCCATCGCTGAGGCCCGCTCACGTAAGCCTGTGATCGATTGGAAATCCTATCATCCTGTGAAGCCCAAGCAATTGGGGGTGTATACCCTTAATGACTATCCGCTGGAAGAGATTGTGACGGATATCGACTGGGCACCCTTTTTTCAAGCATGGGACTTGGCAGGAAAATTCCCCGATATATTAGAAGATAAAATTGTGGGCGAAGCCGCCCGCAATCTATGGGCAGACGCACAAGCAATGCTTGCAAAGCTCATGGATGAAAAATGGATCAAAGCCCATGCCGTGTATGGCTTGTTCCCCGCCGCACAGGTCAACGACGATGACATTGCTTTGTTTTCTGCGACCCATCCGGGGGAGCTGCTGGCAACATGGCACGGCATCCGGCAACAACATGCTAAGGCCAATGACAGGGCACAATTTTGCCTAGCCGATTTTGTAGCCCCTAAAGAAAGTGGGGTGAACGACTTCGTTGGGGCGTTTGCCGTGAATACCGGCGATGGCGTAGAAGAGCGGGCCCAAGCCTTCGAGGCTGCACATGATGATTACAGCGCCATTATGTTGAAAGCCTTGGCTGATCGCCTAGCTGAAGGCTTTGCAGAGCACCTACATGGACGGATACGCCGTGAATTTTGGGGCTATGCGCCAGATGAGAATTTATCGGTACAAGATCTGATTGCAGAACGTTATCAAGGCATACGCCCAGCTCCAGGCTACCCTGCCTGTCCCGATCACAGCAGCAAGCGAGCGCTCTTTGAGCTCCTACAAGCAGAAAAGAACGCAGGATTGCAGCTCACCAGCAGTATGGCAATGTGGCCGTCAGCAGCGGTATGCGGCTTTTATATCGCGCATCCTGACGCACGGTATTTTGCTGTCAATCCAATTGGGCTGGATCAGGTGCAAGACTATGCCCATCGACGGGCTGTCGATCTAAAAATTGCCGAACAAGACCTGATGCCCGTATTGGGATACACCCCAAGCGTGGGGTCTAAATGATCCTGTTTCGTAAATAATTAAAAAAAGATAGAGAAAATCCGCTCGACGTAAAAATATTTTTTCTTGATACAACCCTTAAATTTTCATTGAGAGTCCAAAAGAAAAAAAGATTTGTCGCATGGCATAAGCCCCCTGATGATCGTCGTAGACAAAGTTCTAAGTCACCGGAAGCTAAGGATTAATTCTCTAGTTGAATTCATGTAAAGGATTTGATTACGCTTTCATGAACCCCTGATTTCACGAAAGCCCGCGCCCCACTTGGGGTTGTATTGTCGCGGCGCAGCAAAATCTTTTTATGTTTTTTTATATTAAGTGCGTTGACAACACCATTTCGGGGTGTATTATCAGCACCGTTAAGGGTCTGCTGTCTCCTCTGTAAGGAGGACTAAGCAAAGATTTAGGATCAATCCAAAAGTAAAAATAACTTCAGGAATTGATCAGGCAATCGACCCAGTAACAAATGCCGACATCCGACACCACAAGCAGTCAAATAAGAACAGAAATCGGATGGGTGCTTAAGACGCTGCTGCAACGACGTTTATGTTGCTGGTTGCCGTATACCAGGATAGGCCTGGTGTCGGCTTGAAATTCACACTAGGAGGTTGTATGAATTTGAATCGCATCACGATGCTATTGGTTGGCGCCGCTCTGGTTGCCCCCGTTGCTTCACAAGCCAACGACGACTTGGCTGCAAAAATGAAAGATTCCAAGAACTGGGCTGCCCAGGCTGGAGATTTCGCAAACCATCGTTACAGCTCACTAAACCAAGTTACCACCGCTAACGTGAACCAGCTCCAAGTTGCTTGGACCTTCTCCACTGGCGTGCTGCGTGGCCACGAGGGTTCACCCCTGGTTATCGGCGACATGATGTACATCCATAGCCCCTTCCCCAACAAAGTTTGGGCCTATGATTTGAACACCCTGCAAATCGTTTGGAAGTATGAGCCTAAGCAAGACCCAGCAGTTGTGCCCCAAATGTGCTGCGACACGGTTAACCGTGGTTTAGCGTATGCAGAAGGCAAAGTATTCTTGCAACAAGCTGATACCAACCTCGTTGCTTTGGATGCTAAGTCCGGTAAGGTTGTTTGGTCTGTGAAGAACGGTGATCCTAAGTTGGGCGCTGTAAATTCATCCGCACCTCACGTATTCAAGAACAAAGTATTCACCGGTATTTCTGGCGGTGAGTGGGGCGTTCGTGGCTTCATGGCTGCTTACGACATCAACACCGGTAAGCAAGCATGGAAAGGCTACAGCGTTGGTCCTGACGAAGAAATGTTGATGGATCCCGAGAAGACCATGACCTGGACCGATGGCAAAATGGCTCCAGTTGGAAAAGACTCTTCCTTGAAGACCTGGAAAGGCGACCAGTGGAAGATCGGTGGCGGCACAACCTGGGGTTGGTATTCTTACGATCCTAGCTTGAACGCAATGTTCTACGGTACAGGTAACCCCTCAACCTGGAACCCTGCTCAGCGTCCTGGCGACAACAAGTGGTCTATGTCTATCTGGTCTCGCGATGTTGATACCGGTAAAGTCAACTGGGTTTACCAGATGACCCCCTACGATGAGTGGGATTTTGACGGCATCAACGAAATGATCTTGGCTGATATTCCTGTTCATGGCAAAGAGACCAAAGCATTGTCTCACTTTGACCGTAACGGTTTCGGCTACACCCTAGACCGCACCACCGGTGCTCTCTTGGTTGCAGAGAAGTATGATCCTGCTGTGAACTGGGCTACCCACGTTGACATGAAGACCGGCCGTCCCCAAGTTGTGGCGAAGTACTCCACCGCTAAGAATGGTCCTGACGTTAACTCCAAAGGTATCTGCCCAGCAGCTCTAGGTTCCAAAGATGAGCAGCCCGCATCTTTCAGCCCAGACACCAAGTTGTTCTACGTTCCTACCAACCACGTTTGCATGGACTACGAGCCTTTCAAAGTTGAGTACACCGCAGGATCACCTTATGTTGGTGCAACCCTGTCGATGTTCCCCGCTCCTTCGGCTAGCAAAGACCAGAAAGACGGCACAATGGGTAACTTCATTGCTTGGGATGGCGGCACAGGTAAGATCGTTTGGTCCAAGCCCGAGAAGTTCTCGGTATGGTCCGGTGCTTTGACCACCAAAGGTGGCCTGGCATTCTACGGTACCCTAGAAGGCTACCTCAAAGCAGTTGACGCCAAGACCGGTAAAGAGCTCTGGAAGTTCAAGACTCCTTCCGGCATCATCGGCAACGTGTTCACCTACGAGCACAAAGGCAAGCAGTTTGTTGGCGTGTACTCAGGAATTGGTGGCTGGGCCGGTATCGGCATGGCAGCTGGTCTTGAGAAAGACAC
>CAIVHB010000112.1 GCA_903905585.1 uncultured Ferrovum sp.
ACCCTGTTTAGCTACGGTAATTTCAACACGCTGACCGCTCTCTAAACGATGATGTAAAGGGACCATCGCGCCATCCACCCGCGCTCCGCGGCAACGATGCCCTAAGTCGGTATGCACATGATAAGCAAAATCAACTGGGGTAGAACCTTCAGGCAAATCAATCACGCGACCTTGAGGCGTAAAGACATAAATGGTGTCGTCTTTCGGGCCACTGACTTCACCGCCCGACACCTCACGACTCCAATCCAGCATTTGGCGCAACCACACCACACGCTCATCAAAACGTCGATCTGATTTTGTTCCTTCCTTGTAACGCCAGTGCGCGGCAACACCTAGCTCGGATTCTTGATGCATCTCTTGGGTTCGTATTTGAACCTCTAGCGGTTTATGCTCAGGCCCTAATACTGCGGTATGTAAGGATCGATAAAAATTACCTTTAGGCTGCGCGATGTAATCATCGAACTCACCGGGGATGGGTGTCCATTTGTCATGCACCACGCCCAGCACGGTATAGCAATCATCAATGTTATTCACCACCACACGAACGGCCCTCACATCCATCAACTGAGGGAAAGACAAACCTTTGAGTTTCATCTTTTTCCAAATGCTGTAAATATGTTTGGGGCGGCCCTGAACTTCACCTTGAATCCCCAATCCAGCCAATTCCCCTCGTAAATCCTCGATCACCGCCTCGATCCAGCGTTCGCGATCCGAGCGACGTTCATCCAGCAGACCCGCAATTTCTTTGTAAGTGTGCGGCTCAAGAAAGCGAAAAGATAAATCCTCTAGCTCCCATTTAATCTGCCAAACACCAATGCGATTGGCGAGCGGTGCATGGAGCACCAAGGTCTGCCGTGCCAACGCCTCTTGGATATCTGTACTGAGTTGTATTGCTTGGCGTAAGTCGTCCAATCTCTCTGCCAGCAACACCACCACGGCCCGAACATCTTGAGCAAGCGTCAACATCAGTTTGCGAACCGCTTCATCATTGCTCTTGGCCGAAGCGTCATCGCCTTTGCTATCAAAATTTGATAAACGGGATAACACTTTATCGCCTTTATCTAGATCTGCAAGCATTGCGGCTACATCTTCAGGCAAGGTTTTTACAATAGCGAGAGGCCGCAGGTCCTCCCAAGGAATACTCCGCAATAAAGCAACAGCAACACAAGCGGGATGCGCTCCAATTTCAGCCAGCATGATCGCTACCCGCCAAGCTTGCGCAGCACGTAGAGAGAACGCGTCGCAAAAACGCTCTTGAAACCAGCGCTGACAAACCTCTACCCACTGCCTGTCAGGGTCAACACTCAATCCTTTAGGCGCCAAGAGCGCTTGCAAAAGATCAAGAGCCAGAGGTGTTTGGGCGCCTGTGTGCTCTTCATGGGCAGAAAGCCTTGAAACCATATAGGGTGCGATCCTCTCTTACTAAGCTGTACGAGCGACAAGCATACTAGAGTAAGCTCGCTAAGAGATACGCACCAAAAGCGAGCAAGCTCTCATGCGTTCGCACACATGCTTAACGCATCCTTTGCAGGGCCATTCGTAACGTCAGGAGTCTTCCTTCCTCATCCAAGCCCATCAAAACCCGAACAAGTCCTTTATTTTGCTAACAATAATCCTATTCATCAAGAGTGCCAAACAAAAGTGGCACATAGCTTGCTTTAACTAGTACTTAAAACCATTAGACCTTCGGCAATACAGATGGACGGAGATCAAAGATGAACGCTGCGGTGGAGGCCCAGAGCATGGCTTACGATGAACTGCACGGTGCTGATGGCACCATACACCCAGCCTACCGGGCATATACAGAGTGGTTGGCCGAAGTGCCACCCGAAATGCTGCAGCAGAAGCGCCTAGAAGCGGATCTTCTATTTAGGCGGCTTGGGATCACTTTTGCCGTTTACGGCGATGAAAGTGGAGTAGAGCGCGCTATTCCATTCGATATCATTCCCCGCATCATTTCAGCTAAAGCCTGGGATACGGTAGGCAAAGGCTGCATTCAACGCGTCAAAGCCTTGAATATGTTTCTTCACGATGTTTATCACAATCAAGACATCGTGAGAGCAGGAATTATTCCTGAAGAACAAATTCTAAGTAACCCCGCTTATCGCCCTGAAATGAAAGGAATTGATTTGCCGGGGAACGTCTACGCGCATGTAGCCGGGGTTGATGTCGTTAAGGTCAGCGATGAAGAGTTTTATGTTTTAGAAGATAACCTGCGCACCCCATCAGGTGTGAGCTATATGCTGGAAAACAGACGCATGATGATGCGATTGTTTCCTGACCTGTTCTCCAAGATACAAGTTGCACCCGTAGAACATTATTCCGACATGCTGCTTAAAAGCTTACAGGCAGTGGCCCCCGCCTCTAGTTCCAGCATGCCCGTTGCTGTTCTCCTCACCCCAGGTGCCTTTAATAGTGCCTATTTTGAGCATGCTTTCTTAGCTCAGCAGATGGGTATTGAGCTCGTTGAAGGTCAGGATTTATTCGTCAAGAACGCTGTGGTGTTCATGCGCACCACCGAAGGCCCGCAGCGCGTGGATGTCATTTATCGCCGCCTTGATGATGACTTTCTTGACCCCTTGGCCTTCCGCTCAGACTCTATGCTCGGCGTGGCAGGACTGCTCAGTGCCTATAAAGCGGGTAATGTGACGCTAGCGAATGCCATCGGAACAGGCGTTGCTGATGATAAATCCACGTATGTTTATGTACCCGAAATGATTCGCTTTTATCTCAGCGAAGAACCCATTCTTTCAAACGTACCCACCTTTAGACTCTCACGCCCTGATGACCTGTGCTACGTATTGGCCAACTTACCTGAATTAGTTGTAAAAGAAGTTCAGGGCTCAGGAGGCTATGGCATGTTGGTGGGCCCCAAAAGCTCAGAACAAGAAATCGAAGAATTCCGAAAAAAAATTCTGGCAAACCCCAACAACTACATTGCTCAACCTACTCTAGCGCTCTCCACTTGCCCCACCTTAGTTGACGAGGGTATCGCACCTCGACACGTGGATCTCCGCCCTTACGTCATCACGGGCCAAGAAGTCAGTGTAGTGCCGGGCGGTCTCACACGGGTTGCTTTGCGGGAAGGATCCTTGGTGGTCAATTCATCACAAGGTGGCGGAACAAAAGACACTTGGGTACTGGAGGCTGACGCATGTTAAGCCGCACCGCAGAACATTTATTTTGGATGGCGCGCCATATTGAACGCGCTGAAAATATGGCACGTATGTTGGATGTCACTTTCCGCATGCGTCTTTTACCTTCCAGTATCAATCAACCGATTGAGCCTTGGGCACAACCTTGGGCAGTCCCACTCATCACCACAGGGACTGCTTCAGCCTACTACGCACTATACAAAGAACTCAACGCAGATAATGTTCTTGAGTTCATGGTGAGCAATCCAGAAAATCCTTCTTCGATTACAAACTGTCTTAAACATGCTCGCGAAAACGCACGCACGGTCAGAGGCACGATCACCTCTGAGATGTGGGAAAGCCTGAATTCCACATGGATGGAGTATGGAAATCCTGGTCCTGAAATTCTGGAAACTACACGCTTAGGAGAATATTTTGAGCACGTCAAACAACGCTCACATATGTTCCGAGGCGTCACAGTAGGCACGGCGCTAAGAGACGAATCTTTTTTCTTTACTCGCCTTGGCACTTTCTTGGAACGTGCCGACAATACTGCACGTATTTTGGACGTAAAATACCACATACTTCTGCCAACCCCCCAAGACGTTGGTGGGGCACAAGACCATTATCAATGGGGCTCTTTGTTACGCTCTGTCAGCGCATTTGAGGCCTATCGCAAAATTTACAGAGACACCATCCATCCCCGAAAAGTAGCAGAACTCTTGATTTTACGTAGAGATATGCCGCGCTCCTTGCGCCATTGCGCCACTGAGATCTATTCCATGTTGAGCAGAATTTTAGGCAATACAGGGCATGAAGCCTTACGCAAAGCAGGTGATCTCAATGCGCGCCTAGAATTTGGGCGCATTGAAGATATATTCGCAACCGGCTTACATGAATACTTAATCGATTTCTTGGACCGTACAGGTGAATTGGGCGCAGAAATCCATCAAGAGTTTTTCGCCAGCACCGAACTGGAGATGCGTCTTGCATAGCCAGCCCTACTCCTTTAGAGTCGCAACTCCTTCTCGAACAGTGTTCACTATTCAGCATGACTTATTGTGTTGGTCTCACCCTCAACGATGGATTAATGTTTGCCTCGGATTCACGCACGAATGCGGGCGTGGACAATATCGCAAGCTTTTGCAAGATGCGGATGTTCGAACGCCCTGGGGAGCGTGCCTTAGTGACGCTCACCTCTGGCAATCTGGCGATCAGTCAAGGCACAGTCAATCTATTAATGCAGTATGCTCGGGACGAGAGCCGGCTCAATCTATGGAACGCGCGTTCCATCTACGACATCGCCAATCTGATCGGAGACTGTCTGCGGGAAGTGCAACGTCGGGACGGCCCCTATCTGACAGAAAAGAATATCGATCCGAGCGCTTGGTTCATTATTGGCGGTCAAATTGCGGGGGAAGAACCTCGCATGTTTATGGTTTACGCCGAGGGCAATTGCATCGAAACCTCACGCGAGACACCCTTCTTCCAAATCGGCGAGACGAAATACGGCAAGCCTATTCTGGATCGCGTAATCACCCCTCAAACATCCTTAACAGAAGCAGCCAAATGCGTGATGGTATCTTTCGACTCCACGATGCGAAGCAATATCTCGGTGGGACCTCCTATCGATCTGGCAGTCATTTCACGGGGAGAGTTGAGAGTGAGTCTGCATCGACGCTTCAAAGAGGGCGACCCCTACATGCAAATGGTGCATCAAGAATGGGGCGAGGGCTTAAAACGCGCCTTTGCTCAGTTACCCAACTTAGAGTGGGTTGACGATGGCCATCCGCGCAGCACTGCACCATAAAACCAGTTACATTTTTGACCGTCCCGTTCAGGTTTATCCTCACGAAATTCGCTTACGTCCCGCAGCGCATACTCGCACGCCAGTTGAGAGTTATTCGCTGCGGATTGCCCCTAGCAATCACTTTTTAAATTGGCAGCAAGACGGCTACGGTAACTGGGTAGCGCGACTCGTATTCCCAGAACCCACGACTCAACTCGATATTGAAGTATCTCTGCATGTCGATCTGACGGTCATTAACCCCTTTGATTTTTTTGTTGAGGACTATGCAGAGAAATTTCCTTTTACGTATAAGGAAGATCTCGCCCTTGAACTCGCACCGTTCCTTGAATGCGAAGAACTTGGTCCACGGCTCACTTGGTTAATCAAAGAGGTTCAGCAATCGCTACCTAAGAACGGTCAGCGCAGCGTGGATTTCTTGGTAGGAGCGAATCAAAAAATCCAATCCTTAGTGCAATATGCTATTCGCATGGAACCAGGCGTTCAAACGCCGGAAGAAACGCTAGCAAAGGGTCTAGGTTCATGCCGCGATAGCGCATGGCTCTTAGTTCAACTGATGCGCCGCTTGGGCTTAGCAGCGCGCTTTGTTTCCGGTTATCTGATTCAACTTACTGCAGATATTGCTCCCATTGAAGGCCCTTCTGGTCCAAAGCGTGATTTCACAGATTTGCATGCCTGGGCAGAGGTGTATATTCCCGGAGCTGGATGGGTAGGACTCGATGCCACTTCTGGCCTGCTTACCGCAGAAGGACATATTCCCCTCGCGGCCACTGCGCATTATCGATCCGCTGCACCCGTCATCGGCGCCACAGGCCCCTGTGAAGTGGAATTCGCATTTGCCATGGAAGTTGATCGCGTACTTGAAGATCCTCGCGTCACTAAGCCCTATTCAGACGCCCAGTGGGAGCGCATTGACGCACTCGGTCATCGAGTAGATCACGAACTGATTGAGATGGATGTCCGCCTTACGCAGGGCGGCGAGCCCACCTTCGTTTCGATTGACGACATGGAAGGCGCCGAGTGGAATATCGCCGCCTTGGGCCCCCATAAACGCCAGTTAGCGAATCAATTGCTGCATAAGATGCGAACGCGCTTTGCACCCGGCGGTGTATTACATTACGGCGTAGGTAAATGGTATCCCGGGGAGCCTCTGCCACGTTGGACCCTAGATTGCTTTTGGCGTCGCGATGGCCAGCCCGTATGGTTAGATGATCGTCTTATAGCAGGAGATCAACCTTCCACGCTCGCTACACTTGCATCCGCACGCGCTTTCGCTAAAGCCATGATTGAAAGCTTAGATCTGCCTATCGAGCGCCTCATTGAGGCATGGGAAGACCCATTGCCGGCTTTAAAAGATGAAACTCAACTTCCTATCGATCTTGATCTGACTCAAGAGAAATTTTCAGATGGCGATGAGCGTAAACGCCTCACAAAACTATTAGAGGAACAAGGGCTGAGTAAAGTAGCAGGGCTAGTATTGCCTTTGCGAGCAGTTCCCAGGCTTCATCCCGAAGATCCTTCGCAATGGCAAACTGGGCCTTGGCCCACCCGCCGCCCACGCCTGTATTTGCTTCCCGGTGACTCACCTGTTGGTTTGCGTTTGCCACTTAAGTCTTTGCCGGTCAATCAAGGCCCCACAGGCGAAATTGGATTTTTTCCAGTCGATCCTTTCAGCATGACCCTGCCTTTGCCTGCTGCACTGGATGAAGCAACCTTAAGCCCTGAGGCGCGAAAAGCACTGAAAGGTAAAAAAGGAAATCAGACCTTAAAGCTTGTTCCTGAGCCCCAACCACTGGCAGCGCGGACCTCACGCCCGGCTCAATTGCCGGGCAGCGAGGCGGCTGTCGGGTTCATCGTCAATACCGCGCTGTGCTTAGAAGTCAGAGAGGGCATTCTGCATGTTTTTATGCCCCCCCTGGCCTGCTTGGAAGACTGGATTCGCCTTATTCAAACCATTGAACTGACCGCCCGCAAATGTTCGCAGGCTGTGCGCATTGAAGGCTACCCTCCCCCTCATGATCCTCGCCTCAAGCGCTTCTCAGTCACTCCTGATCCTGGTGTCATCGAAGTCAACGTTCAGCCGGCTAGCTCATGGTCTGAGCTAACAGAACTGGTGACTGGACTGCATGAAGACGCTCGCCAAACGCGATTGGCCACTGAGAAATTCATGGTGGATGGTCGCCATACAGGAACAGGCGGTGGCAACCACGTCACTCTGGGTGGCGCTAATTCCAATGATAGCCCTCTCTTGCGACGTCCAGATCTTCTCCGCAGTTTGCTCACCTACTGGCAAAATCATCCCGGGCTTTCTTATGGATTTAGTGGACAGTTCATCGGCCCCACCAGCCAATCTCCCCGTGTGGATGAAGCACGCGATGACAATCTACATGAGTTGGAAATTGCTTTTCAAGAAATGGATAGAGCCAGCAAGGAATCGGGTTCTTGTCCTCCTTGGCTGACCGATCGGCTACTCCGACACTTGCTCACAGATTTGACAGGAAATACCCATCGGGCTGAATTCTCCATCGACAAATTGTATTCACCTGATGGCCCCACAGGTCGCTTGGGTATTCTTGAGTTCCGCGCATTTGAAATGCCTCCTCATCCACGAATGAGTTTGGCGCAAATGCTGTTACTAAGAAGTCTTGTCGCTAAATTCTGGAAGACTCCTTATCGCGCCCCTCTCGTGCGATGGAATACTGAATTACATGATCGCTTCATGCTGCCGCATTTTGTGCAGCAAGATTTAGCGGATGTTGCCCGAGATTTGACTGATGCTGGCTATGACTTTGATGCGCATTGGCTTGCTCCCTTTCTCGAATTCCGCTTTCCACGTTATGGCACCGCCAGTTATCAAGGCATCACCATAGAGCTTCGGCAAGCCATTGAACCATGGCATGTACTCGGCGAAGAAATGAGTGGCCAAGGAACAGCACGCTATGTCGATTCTTCAGTTGAACGCTTGCAGGTAAAGGTCTCGGGCATGGTAGGGGAACGTCATTGGGTACAATGTAATGGCTTTGCACTTCCCCTCGTTCCCACCGGAACACAAGGTGAGTTTGTGGCTGGAGTTCGTTTTAAAGCTTGGAATCCTCCCTCCTCCTTGCACCCCACTATTCAGCCACATGGCCCCTTGGTATTTGACATTGTAGATGGCTGGAACAATCGGGCAATCGGGGGCTGTACTTACCACGTAGTCCACCCTGGGGGTCGAAGCTACGATACCTTCCCAGTGAATGCCAATGAAGCTGAGGCTCGCCGTTTTGCCCGCTTCCAAGCACACGGTCACACCCCTGGTGTTGTGAAGGCTCTCACCCCCGTGCGCGAACGTGATTTCCCCTCCACACTCGATCTGCGCAAAGCCCCCCCAAGCTACCGTTCACGTTAAAGCATAAATCTTCACGTTTTTTGAAACCATAAAACGTAAGACCCACTGCAAAGATAGGCGATGAGCATTTTCCTCATCGCCTTTTCTTTTGGGATCATCTTTGCCCAGTATCTACCCACTCAACTTCCTTGGTTTACGGAAGCAGGCTGTGTGGCGGCATTATCACTTTTGGGGTGTGGTTTACTCTTACATAACGGGCCTAAATGTAAGCACCTACTTCTTCAAAACCACTCTTTAGTAAGCACTTTGTTATGTTTATTCATGTTATTAATCGGCTTTACTTGGAGCAGTTGGACAGCGCATCAAAGGCTTAACGATCGCTTATCAATAGCCTTTGACGACACACCCATTCAGTTAGATGCATGGATAGACGACCTCATACAAAGCCAGCAAAGCGAAATGCGAATGACTTTGGCGATCGACCTTGCTCAAGCGCCTAAGGGAATTCCTTCTCGGGTTTCGGTGACAGTTCCTCCAGCATTAGTGAAATCTGCATCACAGCTCAGCGCTGGAACCTGCCATCGCTTTATGCTGCGCTTGCGCCCCGTTCATGGTCGTCTGAATTTTTCCGGATTTGATTCCATCGCTTGGATGTGGGCGTCCGGTATCAGAGCCAGCGGAAGCGTATTGGCAGTTTCAGATTGCGCTCCGCAATCTGTTCCGTTGATGATGCGCTTACAGCGAATGCGTGAGGGCATTCGATCTCGCTTGATTCAAGCCTTGCCTCACAGCAATAGCCAAGTTTGTTGCAGCGGCATTCTAGTAGCCCTTGCGGTAGGCGATCAAAGTGGGGTGGATCAAGACCAATGGTCAGTGTTGTGGCGCACTGGAGTAGGCCATTTAGTCAGCATCAGTGGAGTGCATGTCACCTTATTAGCCGGAATTTTAAGAAAGCTTGCTGAGCGAGGCTGGCGACTTTCTTCAATAGCTTGCCGGCTTCTCCCCGCCTCTCGCGCAGGACTTGCTATCGGATTTTTGGCGGCCTTGGCGTATGCCCTTGTTGCAGGTTTTGCCATCCCTACCCAACGCACTTTATTCATGCTTGGTGCTGGATGGGTTTTTTCCAGTTTTAGCATCAACCCAGGAGCGGGAAGATTATTTTGGTGCGCTGTCGCGATGACGCTGGCATTGAATCCTTTTGCCTGTCTATCGCCCAGTTTCTGGCTTTCGTATGTCGCTGTAGGTGGATTGATTCTGACGGATTTAGGGCAGTTTGGAATCGTTCCTAAATGGCGTTCTGAGCTCAAATCTCAATGGGTTGTCAATCTCGCACTTCTGCCATGGGTTGCTCTATGGTTTGGGCAACTCTCTTTAATCTCCCCTATTGCAAATGCCATCGCCATTCCCTGGGTGGGGATGTTGGTGACCCCCCTCACCTTGATTGCAATGTTTCCGCACTTAAGTTTCTTCGCTATCCCTGCAAATCACCTCATGCAGATTTTAATGCTCATCCTTGGTTATTTAGCCCAACCAACTTGGGCATCCCTCACCATTAGCGCTCCTGACGCATTTTCACTTTGTGTCGCCATCGCAGGTATTCTTTGCTTGCTGATCCCCTTTCCTATTCCACATCGCCAATGGGCATGGCTGAGCCTGCTCCCTCTATGTTTCCCCGCCCAAGCAGTACCTATTCCAGGAGAAGCCAGAATAGAAGTGCTCGATATCGGGCAAGGTCTCTCTGTTCTGATCCGCACTGCCCAACACACTGTCCTGTTTGATACCGGTCCAAGATGGCAAGGCAGCGATGCGGGGCAAACCACCATCGTACCCATTCTGAAATCTCAAGGAATCCATACGCTTGATCAACTCATTCTGAGCCATCCGGATTCAGATCATGTTGGAGGTGCTGAAAGCGTAGCTAAATCCATACCCATTCAACGAACTTTTGCAGGTTTTGATCGCCTCAATTCGTTTGAGTGCTTACAAGGACAACGCTGGAGTTGGGATCAAGTGCAATTCGAGTTTCTATATCCACGACCAGAAACACCTTCAAGTGCAAACACTTCGGTCAGACAACACTCTCACCTTCGCAACAATCACGCTTGTGTATTAAAAGTAACGAGTGGAAAGCATAGTGTACTCATTCCTGCAGATATAGAGGCTGAAGCAGAGCAGGAACTTGTAGCAGAAAACCAAAGTGGCACAGTGAAATTGAAAAGCGATGTTGTGATTGCTGCACATCACGGCAGTCATACCAGCTCAACAGAAAGCTTCATCTCTGCAAGCCAAGCAAGATATGTGATTTTTTCTGCTGGGTGGAGAAACCATTTTCATCATCCCCACCAAGATGTGGTCAAACGTTGGGGGGCATCCGGCGCAACTGCTTATAGAACCGATCAAGATGGTGCGGTTCGTATCACTTTAAGCTCCGCCCATTTACATATCGAAACTGCTCACCAAGCCCGCCACAACTACTGGAATAACTAAACAAGTCGGGTTAAGAGACAACCACGTAGGGCGTTAATGAAGAGAATGGCATCGGCATGCTGAAGATCGGATTTCAGTAAAACTTGTTCAACAAGTTGCCCGTCTTGCACCAGTGCGTTGCGGCGAATCCCGGGAAGAAGACCGCAACGCACTGGGGGGGTGAGCCATTTTCCATCTATATGCAGCGCTAAATTACCCTTAGTGAATTCGGTCAGTTCGCCCGATGTATTCCAAAGCAAGGTATCGAATACTTTAGAGTCTTTCGGTGCAAAAGCATCGTAGCCCGGTCGCCAAGTGGTTTTATGCCGAATAAAATCTGGATCCTCTTCAAAGGGGGTTTCAGCGAATTGAATCGTAATACGATGCGTAGTATTCACTTCAACCGAAGAAGGAAGCTCACCGCCTATCGGACCAGATAGCGCAGCCACCTCGGTACGCACTGTTCCATGACGATCTACCAACAAACGAATGCGCCATTGTCCCGTAGGATTTTGACGGGCACGTTCATTCAAAGCCTGCTCAACACTGGCCAAGCGCCAGAAAAAACCAAAGTAGCGGGCGGCATCCGCCATTCTCGCCAAATGTGCTCCTTGGTAGGCGAACACACCTTCATCCAAGCGTAGTGTCTCAAGCACCCAAAAACCCGCCGTGGCACGCCACAGAAAACGTCGCTTTGCCTGCCACTCCGCCCACTCTCCATCGGCATTTGAAGACCATGTGATACCTGAGCCAATTCCGCAGAAAGCTTGACCGCGCGAGCGATCCACTTGTACCGAACGAATTGGAACATTAAACAGCGCCTCGCCCCCCGGTGCAATCGCGCCTAAAGCACCGCAGTAGATTCCACGCGGACCTTCTTCATACTCTTTAATCGCTTGCATAGCTGTTCCTTTTGGCGCCCCAGTTACCGAGCCACAAGGAAACAATGCAGAAAACACTTCTTCTAATTTCACATCACTACGAGCACGCGCACAGACGGTTGAGGTCATCTGCCACACACTTGGCAGAGCCTCAACGCGAAACAGATCGCTCACATGCACAGAACCTGGCTCTGCCACACGCCCCAAATCATTGCGCAGCAAATCTACAATCATTACGTTCTCTGCCCGCTCTTTAGGGTCAGCCACAAGCTCTGCTGCCAAGCGCGCATCTTCATCTTGGTGACGACCACGAGGTGAAGTTCCTTTCATCGGACGTGTAGACACCGTTTTGGTGGCAGGCTGCCAATGAAAAAATAACTCAGGGGAAACTGAAGCAATCTGGCCTTCGCCCCAATCTAAATACAAACTAAAATTTCCGGGTTGTGCGTTATACAAGGCACGGAACAAACCCAACGCATCGCCCTCAAAATCACTGAATAATCTGCGCGTGTAATTGGCTTGGTAATACACCCCGTTGCGAATATCTTCGCGCAGTTTTGCAATGGACTCGTTAAAGCGTTCGCGGGAAGTCGCGCTTGCCCAATGCCCCACTTCAAACGGACCTGGCAATGCACCCCCTGAAATAGGTTGTGCCTCATTAAATACCGCAAACAAAGCATAGGGGCCCATCACATCCGCATTCACCCCTAAACCAGGATCAAAGGCAGGGCTTGCTTCATACGCCACAAATCCCAGAACCCAATGGCCGCGCTCAGCTGCTTCGCGGGCTGCTCGAATACAAGGTACAACCTGATCTAATTGATCGGCTCGAATAATTTCAAGAGGCCAATCAAATCGATAGGTCCAACGTCGCCCATCTGGCAAATGAAAATCCAATTCAGCATTCATGCAGAACGCCACCATCCAATTTCAAAACCCGATCCATACGACGCGCCAGATCCATATCGTGGGTTACCAAAATCACGCTCACTTGTAGATCACGATTTAATTCCAGCATCAAATCAAAGGCGGCTTGCGCACTTTGGCGATCCAAATTACCCGTTGGCTCATCCGCTAATAAACAGGCAGGCGAAGTTACCAGTGCGCGCGCTATGGCTGCACGCTGACGCTCACCACCTGAGAGTTCGCCAGGAATATGATCCAAACGATGTCCTAGGCCCACACGAGCCAGCATCTCTGCCGCCACCCGCATCGCATCACCCGAGGGCATGCGACGAATCAGCAGGGGCATCGCCACGTTTTCCTGGGCGGTGAATTCATCTAAGAGGTGATGAAATTGATACACAAACCCAAGGGTCTGATTACGTAGCGCACTCAAGGCCTTTTGCGAGAGCTTTGCAGGCTGCTGACCACACAAAAAAATTTCACCTGAGTCGGGTTGATCTAAGCCACCCAAAAGATGAAGCAAGGTGCTTTTTCCTGAACCTGATGATCCTACAACGGCCAAGCGCTCGCCAGTAGTCACCTCAAGAGACACTCCTTGCAAAACCTGAACAGCCTGGGGACCTTGGCGAAAAGATTTCACCACATTGCGTGCCTCTATAACCATAGGATTCATGACTTCATTCATACCGCAGCGCCTCCGCAGGTTGTACATGCGAGGCTCGCCAACTGGGGTAGAGCGTGGCCAACAAGGTCAACACAAAAGATACTCCGCAAATCACGAATACATCACTCCACAATAATTGCGAAGGCAGCTCGCTGATGTAATACACGTCGCGAGCCAAGAACTGAATACCCAATACATGTTCGATAAACGGCACCACCACATCGATATTCAAGGCCAAAGCAATCCCGCTTGCCGCTCCCAGCAATGTCCCAAAGAATCCAATCATGGCACCCTGCACCATGAAGATAGCGGTGATACTGATCGGACGCGCACCCAAGGTTCGCAGAATTGCGATATCCGCTCTCTTATCAGTCACAGCCATCACTAAGGTCGAAACAATATTGAATGCAGCCACTGCCACAATGAGCATCAGGATCACAAACATCATGGTTTTTTCAATAGCAACGGCTCGGAAGAAGTTAGCGTGTTCGCGAGTCCAATCTGAAATCCAAGTCTGCATGGTCAGCGAGCGGGAAAGCTCAAAAGCCACCCGCGGGGCAGCAAAGAGCTCACGCAGTTTCAACCTCACTCCACTCACACGATCTTCTAGTCGATAAAGTTTTTGGGCATCTTCCATCTGAATCAGTGCGAGGCCATTATCGTATTCGAACATGCCCACTTCAAATACACCTACTACCGTGAACTGCTTCAAACGAGGAATGAGACCTGCCGGTGTAACTTGACCTTGGGGCGTTAGCACCACCAATTTGTCTCCTAGCTGCACTCCCAAACGATTGGCTAGTTCTTTACCCAATACGATACCGAATTGACCCGGCATTAAATCACTGAGCTTGCCTGAACGCATATGATCCGCAATATCGGCGACCTTCGATTCTTCCGAAGGTAAAATACCGCGAATCATCACACCCTGGACCGAAGAACCAAAAGCGAGCATGCCCTGACCATTTACATAGGGTGCGGCACCCATCACTTCTGGATTTTTTTGACTCTCACGGGCCACCCTAGGCCAATCAGCCAGTCCAGACTCAGCCCCTTCAACCGTTACATGAGCCGCAACGCTTAAAATACGTGTGCGCAGTTCACGCTGAAAGCCATTCATGACAGATAAGACAACGATCAATGCCATCACGCCTAAGGCGATGCCCAGCATGGAGGTCGCAGAAATAAAAGAAATAAATCGATTTGAGCGACGCGTTCGCGTGTAGCGCAAACCGATAAAAAGTTCAAAGAAACGCACGGGCTCAGAGGTCCTGAGAAAACAGTAAAAGACGAGCTAAGAGGATACCCGTTAAACTACATTTATGTCTTTGCCTAAACCCTCCCACTACCACTTAATTGTGGAACACCTCTCGCGCCCTGAATTCCAGGACACACCCTCACCGGCAACAAAGCAGCTTGCAACACTGCTGGGTAAAGGAGCGCGTCTGCCGATTACAGCCGCCAACCCTCGCGCAGAAATTGCTGAACGCATGGGATATCTCAATCCAATCCCCTGGGCCACGATCTGGCTGCGTAATGCCGGGATCAAGCCCAACCCCGAAGAATCCTGTTTTGTTGTCGAGCCCGTTCAGATGGTGGCTAGCATGAACAACATTGCCATGCGCCCTTTGCCCAGCCCACTCAACGAAGTGCAGATTGCAGAATTGATCGCCGTCTTAAATCCCATTCTCACCAGCGATGTCGCTCAAATTCAACATATCAATGGGCAATGCCTATTACGTATTCCCCATCGCTTGAAGATCATCACGATTCCACTCGATGAAGCCCGTCATCGCGACCTCAGAGACTGTCTACCCAGTGGCGAGGATTCTGGCTGGGTTCGCCGGGTGATGACGGAGTGCCAGATGGTTTTACATGATCTATCTGCTTTTCCTGCACTCGCTGAAACGGGTGTGAATGGAGTCTGGTTCTGGGGAAATACTCAAGGCGCCTTCCATCAAAATATTCAAAGCGAAAGCCCCCTCTTCTCCATACAGCTTCGAACCTCTGACCCTTGGCTTGCTGCCTTGCTCCATCTCACCAACAAGCCAAGCCATGAAGCACCGATTGGCATCTGGCACGGATCAACACAAACGAGCGATTTCCATGACTTGCTTACCAATAAGATTAAAGAACTATGGAGCGGACAACTCCAAAAGCTCTCGATCAGTCTGTGGCAAGACACCGAACCCGGATACATTTGTCATTTAAAACGCCATCATCTGCTGCGCTTTTGGTCCCGCCCGGTTAAAATAGACGGTTAATGTCTTAGCGGAGCAGTGCCATGGAAGCCGAACGCCTGAATGCCATCGTCAATCATCTCTCAGATCTGGAAGCACGCATCCAGAGTCTGCGGAGGTATCTTTGACTTTGATGCCAAACAAGAACGGCTGGAAGAAGTCTTAAGACTGGGTGAAGATCCAACGCTCTGGGAAGATGCCAAACGCGCTCAAGAAGTCGGCAAAGAAAAGAAAAGCCTAGAAGAAGTCGTCAATACTGTCCTCAAAGTAGAACGTGACCTGCGCGATGCGCGCGAACTCTTTGATATGGCCTCGAGCGAAGGCGATGATGATTCTGTTCTCAGTGTGGCCGATGATCTTGGATCCGTGGAAACGGTCGTAGGTGGAATGGAGTTCCGTCGCATGTTTTCAGGCGAACTCGATAGCGCCAACTGCTTTATCGATATCCAATCTGGTGCCGGGGGCACCGAGGCACAAGACTGGGCATCGATGTTGCTTCGAATGTACTTACACTATTGCGAGAAACGCGGCTTTCAATCTGAACTACTCGAAGATTCTCCAGGTGAGGTGGCTGGGCTGAAAAGCGCCACCCTTAAAATTAGCGGTGAATATGCTTATGGTTATCTGCGCACCGAGACAGGTATACACCGCTTAGTCCGCAAATCTCCCTTTGATTCCGGCAATCGCCGTCATACTTCATTCGCTGCGATCTTTGTGTATCCCGAAGTCGATGACTCGATTGAAGTGGATATCAATCCTGCTGACCTCAGAATTGATACTTTCCGTGCAAGCGGTGCGGGTGGGCAGCACATTAACAAAACAGACTCTGCCGTGCGGATCACCCACAACCCCAGCGGCATTGTGGTGCAGTGCCAGAACGATCGTTCACAGCACCGTAATCGCGCTGAAGCGATGGCCATGCTGAAATCTCGCTTATATGAAGCCGAGTTACGTAAACGTACGTCAGAGAAACAAGCGCTAGAAGACAGCAAGACCGATGTGGGTTGGGGCCATCAAATTCGTTCCTATGTTTTGGATCAATCTCGGATCAAAGATTTACGGACCAATGTTGAGGTGGGCAATACGCAATCGGTTCTCGATGGTGATCTAGATATTTTTATTGAAGCGAGTCTCAAGCAGGGCCTATAAGCCACTGCCATTAGGAGCTGTTATGTCAGAAGAATTAAACCCCCTGATCGAAGAACGTCGCAGCAAGCTGAAGCATTTGCGCGAGCAGGGCAACGCCTATCCCAACACCTTTCAACGCACGCACGAGGCAGGCCCTCTGCATACTGAATACGATTCCTTCGACACTGAGACGATCGTTGGAAAAAAAGTACACGTTCAA
>CAIVHB010000113.1 GCA_903905585.1 uncultured Ferrovum sp.
CGGATCGATGCCCGGTAAGATCTTGCAGAACATGGCGAAGGTCGCGGTGCGTAATCCCTTGTTCCTCTTGGATGAAGTGGATAAGCTCGGGATGGATTTCCGAGGCGATCCTTCTTCTGCCTTGTTAGAGGTGCTGGATCCCGAGCAGAACCATACTTTTGTGGATCACTACATCGAAGTCGAGTACGACTTATCGGATGTGATGTTTGTGGCCACGGCGAACACGCTTAATATCCCCGCGCCTTTATTGGATCGTATGGAAGTGATTCGTCTCTCCGGTTATACCGAGGACGAAAAAATTGCGATCGCGAATCAGTATTTATTGCCCAAGCAAATCAAAGATAACGGCCTGCAGCCCTCTGAAATTTCAGTGGCCGAATCTGCCTTGCGCGATATCGTGCAGTACTACACCCGCGAAGCAGGGGTGCGCAGTTTAGACCGCGAAATCGCCAAGATTTGTCGCAAAGTTGTCACGGCCCTGATCATGGAGAAAGGGCGTAAGACCAAGGTGATGGTGAGCTCCAAAAATCTGGAGAAATACTTGGGCGTGCGCCGCTATAGCTTTGGTTTAGCTGAACTGGAGAACCAAGTGGGTCAGGTGACCGGATTGGCCTGGACCGAAGTGGGCGGCGAACTGCTCACTATTGAGGCTGCAAAGTTGCCAGGCAAGGGCAAGATGACGACGACGGGTAAGCTTGGCGAAGTCATGCAAGAATCGATACAGGCCGCTTTGAGCGTAGTGCGCGTTCGTGCTCGCCAGTTGGGTATTCAGCCGGACTTCTACGAGAAGACCGATATGCATATTCACTTGCCGGAGGGAGCTACGCCTAAGGATGGTCCTTCAGCCGGTATTGCCATTTGTACTGCCTTGGTATCCGTGCTGAGTGGAGTTCCTGTGCGCGCTGATGTTGCAATGACCGGTGAGATTACGCTGCGTGGTGAAGTCTTGCCGATTGGTGGTTTGAAAGAGAAATTGCTCGCTGCTACGCGCGGTGGGATCAAGACTGTTTTGATTCCCGAGCAAAATGTAAAAGACTTGGCCGAGATTCCCGATAACATCAAAAGTCGTTTGGAACTGCACCCCGTGAAGTGGATTGAGCAGGTTTTAAACATTGCACTTGAGCACGCGCCGATTCCTTTGCCTGAGGCGGATCTCGCTTCACCAACCCCAGAGGCAGGTCCTGAAAATGCCCCGGCACGCACGGATGGCACTGCGGAGACCTTGATCAAGCATTAAAAGTTTATACGCGGACTATAGCCAAGCGAGGCTGCTTGGTCTATCATTCGCGTCCTCGGGTGCTTAGCTCAGTTGGTAGAGCACCGCCTTTACACGGCGATGGTCGGCGGTTCGAACCCGTCAGCACCCACCAGTTTTTTGTTGCAAAGTAGTCTTGATGTTTTGTTGTTCAAACTCTTTAGTTTTTCAATTGAACATGTCCTTTAACTGAAGGCCATCATGATGAACTTTGTTTGACTTTGCTACTTTCGCTTAGCCTTATGTCAAGATGATTCAACTTCTTACTGTTCCTCTTTCCGCCCAACTCAATATTTTTGTGTGTAGCCTAGCACCCATACAGGATCAGTTGGTGCTAGCGAGACAGGGCATAGATGAACTCAGAGAAAAACATCCCGATTCAACGCCCTCTAATGTTAAGGCTGTGTATATGAGCCCTTGGCATAGCCATAAGATGACGGATAAGTTCAACCCTTTGTGTTCTAGTGTGACCACCATCGCAACATGGGTGAGTCAGACCTACCTCAGTGCAAATCTTGAGGCGTTAAACTTATCTCTGGTTGTGACGGACTGCTGGGGCATTTTATACGATAAGGCAGATCACACCATCAAGCACAATCATTTCCCGGCTGATTTTGCCTGCTCGATTTATTTGGAAGCCGATCCGGATTGTGCCCCTTTGGTTTTTGATGGGGGGGTAAAGGTTCAGCCTGTGCCAGGAATGTTGGTGATGTTCCCTGGTATATTGAATCATGAGGTGCCGGCCACTGAGGGCAAAAGAACAGTGGTTGCCATGAACTTGAATAAGCTTGCCACCTTCGAAAAGCTGCAAAAGCCAACTCTAGAATTGACGCAAGGCTGATAGAGGGCTAATATTGAGGGCTTCGTTGCTTAGTAATAAGCCAGTGAAGCCAACGCGGAGTGGTAGTTCAGTTGGTTAGAATACCGGCCTGTCACGCCGGGGGTCGCGGGTTCGAGTCCCGTCCACTCCGCCATCAATATAGAAAAACGGCTCTACCCCATTAACGGGGGATAGGCATTCACTAAACACGATTAATCACACCATTCCACCCGCAGTGCGCTAGCACTCGCAGCCTGTAATTCTCGAAGTTTCTAAATCCAAACGCACGACGAGACATCATTTCCATTTTAGTGTGGAATCCTTCTGTAATTCCATTCGACTTTGAGAAACGCCACATTCTAACGATGGGTTCCAGCCAGGATTGAAGGGTTTCTGCTAAGGTCTTTGCTGGGCTTTGA
>CAIVHB010000114.1 GCA_903905585.1 uncultured Ferrovum sp.
ATCAAAAAATGGCGTTTACAACCCGGCAAGATGCTTCTGATTGACCTTGAAGAAGGGCGCATTATTGATGACGCTGAACTCAAGCGTACGCTGGCACAAGAGCACCCTTATCGTGAGTGGTTGGCAAAAACCCAGCTGCGCCTAGAAGAACTACCGACCTCCAGCCACAAAGCACCTGAAACAAATCGGACCACTTTGCTGGATCGCCAGCAAGCTTTTGGTTTTACACAAGAAGACTTGAAGTTCCTAATGACTCCCATGGCAGCAACAGGCCAGGAAGCGATTGGGTCAATGGGCGACGACACCCCTCTCGCGGTGCTGTCAAACAAGCCACGCCCGCTCTATCAGTATTTCCGCCAGTTATTTGCTCAGGTTACCAATCCACCAATTGATCCCATTCGTGAAGAACTGGTGATGTCTTTGGTCTCATTCCTGGGCCCACGCCCCAACTTGCTAGCGGTTGATACACTTAATCCTCAGCCAAGGCTGGAAGTACACCAGCCTGTGCTTTCCATAGAAGACATGGAGAAGGTCCGCAGCATTCAGGAATTAACCAAAGGCACCTTCCGTTCTACCGAACTCTCTATTTGTTTTCCCGCCGAATCAGGTGCAACGGGTATGGAAGCCGCACTTAAGGCGGTGTGTCACGCAGCAGAAATGCATGTTGGTGAAGGCTTCAATGTCATCATTCTGTCTGATCGCGCGGTATCGGAAGGAATGGCGCCTATTCCCGCACTACTTGCTACGGCAGCGGTGCATCATCATTTAGTCAAAACGGGATTGAGAACCAGTGCTGGCTTGGTAATCGAAACAGGTTCAGCCCGAGAAGTTCATCATTTTGCTTGCTTAGCAGGTTATGGTGCTGAAGCCATTCACCCCTACTTAGCCTATGAAACGATTGGGGATATGAGTGAGTATCTGCCTGCTGATTTAGCTCATTACGAAGCTTGCAAACGCTTTATTAAGGCGATCTCCAAGGGCTTGTTGAAGGTGATGTCCAAAATGGGTATCTCCACCTATCAATCGTATTGTGGCGCTCAAATTTTCGAGTCGATTGGGTTGAATACGAACTTTGTTCATGAATATTTCCGCGGAACTTCCAGCAATGTTGAAGGAATAGGCATTGCAGAAGTTGCCGAAGAAGTCCTGCGCCTTCATCGCTTGGCTTACTCGGATGCACCTTTATATCGTGACTCTCTAGACCCAGGTGGGGATTATGCTTACCGTGTTCGTGGCGAAGCCCATATGTGGACGCCGGAAAGCGTATCGAAACTTCAGCACGCTACGCGTTCAGGTAGTTTTTCTACCTATAAAGAATATGCAAACGCCATTAACAATCAGGCCACTCAACTCCTCACTCTTCGGGGTTTGTTTGAGATTCGGACTGCTCCGCAGCCCATCCCTCTGTCTGAGGTGGAGTCCGCCAAGGAGATCGTGAAGCGATTTGCAACCGGGGCCATGTCTCTGGGCTCTATTTCTCACGAAGCACATAGCACCCTAGCCATTGCGATGAACCGTATGGGAGGGAAATCTAATACCGGCGAAGGCGGCGAAGACCCCATTCGCTTTAAGCCCATGGAAAGCGGTGACTCCATGCGGTCATCGATTAAACAGATTGCTGCAGGCCGTTTTGGTGTGACAACAGAATATCTTGTTAATGCGGACGATTTGCAGATCAAGATGGCACAAGGCGCAAAACCTGGCGAAGGCGGCCAGTTACCCGGCCATAAAGTCAGCAAGTACATTGCCAAAATTCGTCACTCCGTCCCGGGCGTAGGCTTGATTTCCCCACCCCCGCACCATGACATCTATTCAATTGAAGACCTAGCCCAACTGATTCATGACTTGAAAAACGTTAATCCTCGCGCACGCGTGAGCGTAAAGCTTGTTTCTGAGGTTGGAGTCGGTACCGTAGCGGCAGGGGTTTCAAAAGCGCATGCTGATCACATCACCATTTCAGGCCATGATGGTGGTACAGGCGCCTCTCCCTTGTCCTCGGTCAAATTTGCAGGTTCCCCATGGGAATTAGGCTTGGCGGAGACGCAACAAACTCTGGTACTCAATCAATTACGTAGCCGGGTTTGCGTTCAGGCGGACGGTCAAATGAAAACCGGCCGAGATGTGGTTATTGCTGCTTTGTTGGGTGCAGATGAATTCGGTTTTGCTACTGCCCCGCTGGTTGTTCAGGGTTGCATTATGATGAGGAAATGCCACCTGAATACCTGCCCAGTGGGAATTGCAACACAGGACCCTGAACTGATTAAACGTTTCAATGGCCAACCCGAACACGTCATCAATTATTTCTTCTTTGTTGCAGAAGAAGTACGAGAGTACATGGCTCAAATGGGCTTCCGCACGTTCGACGAAATGATTGGCCGTGCTGATATGCTCGATACTCGAAAAGGTGTAGCGCACTGGAAGGCAAAGGGCCTTGATTTTAGTCGTGTTTTTTATCGCCCAGAAGTCCCGGCAGGCACTTCACTGCGCTGGTCAGATCGACAAGACCACGGCTTAGAAAAGGCTCTTGATCACACGCTCATTGCAGCAGCCCACCCCGCCCTGGAGCGCAAGGAGCCCGTTCAAATCAGTACCTCGATTCGAAACTTGAATCGAACCTTCGGAGCTATGCTTTCCGGGGAGGTTGCAAAACGATATGGCCATGCGGGTCTTCCTGAAGATACGATACATATCAAGGTTTCTGGGATTGCGGGTCAAAGTTTTGGGGCATTTTTAGCTCATGGTATTAGCATTGAACTGCAAGGCGAAGCCAATGATTATGTAGGAAAGGGTTTGTCAGGCGGACGGATCGTCATCTACCCCCCCTCAGAATGCCCCATTCAACCCGCACAAAATATTATTGTTGGGAACACGGTTTTATACGGCGCAATCAATGGAGAGGCTTATTTCTGCGGTGTGGCAGGAGAGCGTTTCGCTGTTCGTAACTCTGGTGC
>CAIVHB010000115.1 GCA_903905585.1 uncultured Ferrovum sp.
GAGTTAAAGGTATTGGTCTCAATGATGTCCGCACCCGCTTCGCAATACTGGCTATGAATTTCGCGAATAATGTCGGGCCGAGTCAAGGTAAGTAAATCGTTATTGCCTTTGAGCGGATGCGCAAAATCTTTAAAGGCTTCGCCACGATAGTCTTCCTCGGTCAACTTGTAGCGCTGAATCATGGTGCCCATGGCACCGTCCAGCATCAAAATTCGTTGAGCAAGCAAAGCTTCAAGTTGGGAGCGAATAGCAGACATAAGGTTCCGAGATTTGCGGCAAATAGCCTAAAGGCAAACGTTGAATATTATCATGACTTGCAGGTGTCTGCTCGCAGATCAAGGCATGTGTAGCAAGGGATTCAGGCAGACTGAAAACAAAAAAAGGACACCCTAAGGTGTCCTTTTTTCTCACGCAACGCGCCCTATACAGAGCGGGCAGCGGATGTATTACAGAACGCTTTCGCCGTGAAGCGCAACGTCCAAACCTTCACGCTCTTCGTCTTCTTTCACACGCAGACCCATCACCATATCGATGACCTTCAGCAAGATGTAAGAGACGACGAAACCGTAGACGAGGGTTGCACCTACGCCATAGGCCTGTTGTAGCAAGGAGCCATCCATACCACTGATTTCCTTCACGTTCAGAGGACCGGTCAGCAAGGCACCCACGATACCGCCGATGCAATGCACACCAAAAGCATCTAAGGAATCGTCATAGCCCAACATGTGCTTGAGTGATGTAGCAGACCAGAAGCAGATCACACCAGCAGCTACACCGATGATCAAGCTACCGCTCACACCCACAAAACCAGATGCGGGGGTGATGGCAACTAAACCAGCAACTGCACCGGAAGCAATACCCAAAACGCTGGGTTTACCTTTAGTGAACCACTCAGCAAACATCCAAGCTAATGCAGCGGCAGCAGTAGCAATTTGGGTCACTGCCATCGCCATGCCGGCACGGCCGTCTGCAGCAACAGCAGAACCAGCGTTAAAGCCAAACCAACCCACCCACAACATGGATGCGCCAATCAGGGTCAAGGTCAGGTTATGGGGAGGCATCGCTTCTTTGCCATATCCCACGCGCTTACCCATCACTAAGCAGGCAGCCAAACCAGCGATACCCGCATTGATGTGCACCACGGTACCGCCCGCAAAATCCAACACACCGGCAGCAGCTAACCAACCTGAAGGCTCCCAAACCCAATGAGCAATGGGCGAGTAAACCAGCAAGGACCACAAGGTCATGAAAACCAGCATCGCACTGAACTTCATACGCTCTGCGAAGGCACCCGCAATCAAAGCGGGGGTGATGATCGCGAAGGTCATTTGGTACATCATGAATACAGATTCAGGGATATTTGTTGCCAGATGGTGCACAGAAACCTTAGCGGCTTCTTTCTGGTAAAGCATACCGTTGAGCAAGAAACGACTGGAGTCACCCAAGTAAGGGGATCCAGGCATAAATGCCCAGCTGTAGCCAACAATTGTCCACAAAATCGTAACCAAGCAGCAGATCGCAAAGCTTTGCATCAAAGTTGCCAAGACGTTCTTCTTACGCACCATACCGCCGTAGAACAAGGCCAAGCCCGGGATGGTCATGAACAGCACCAAAGCGGTCGAGGTCAGCATCCACGCCGTATCACCTGAATTGATCTTGTCTTGACCAATCAGTTGAGGCTCGGTGGGTGCGGGCGGTGCAGCGGGTGCAGCGGCATCAGCTGCTGCTGCGGGAGCAGCAGGCGCAGCGGCTGCGGCGGGGGCGGCAGCCGGAGCTGCAGCCGCAGGCGCATCAGCCGGTTTGGCTGCGTCGTCTGCGTACGAACCTGCTGCGAACAACAGGGCAGAACTCAGGGCAATAGCGCCCAGGGCATGAATGAGTTTCATCGTATAAATCCCCTTATAGCGCGTCCGCGCCGGTTTCACCGGTGCGAATACGGATGACTTGTTCAAGTTCGAAGACGAAGATTTTTCCGTCGCCGATCTTGCCAGTGTTAGCGGACTTCTCGATCACTTCCAAAACGCGATCGAGCATGTCTGCTTTTACAGCCACTTCGATCTTGACCTTGGGAAGAAAATCAACGACATACTCCGCGCCCCGATACAGCTCGGTATGGCCTTTTTGACGACCAAAACCTTTGACTTCAGTAACGGTGATACCCTGCACTCCCATTTCGGAGAGGGCCTGCCGCACTTCGTCAAGCTTGAACGGCTTGATGATTGCTGTGACGAGTTTCATGTGAGCTCCTGATTAAAGAGATAAGGGTAATTAGAACTTGTAAACAGCTTCGATCGAACCTGAGGAACCGTTGTTGGTTGTTTGGGTGCCATCAGATTTTGAATAAAACAGCCCACCTGTAATTGATCCGGGCAAATTAGCACGGTCAATACGTGCTTCAGCACGAAGCTCTAAAGAGGAATCAACCATGTAGCCATAGGTCAGAGTGACAGATTGCACTTGGATGTATTGGTTTGCGGCGGCGGTCGAACTAAGGGCGCTGCCTAGAGCTGATTTAAATCCACTTTGGTCAATAAAATCTTCTAAGCGCAAGGACCAACGGTTTTTCTCATTGACCTGATAATTGAAGTAGGCTGCCAAGGTATACCATCTGGGTTTGGAATCGGTAAACGTTGCACCTGAGTAACTGTAATTTTTTGGCAACTGTTGTGTAGCATAGGTGGCATCCAGAACCAAGTTGAACTTCTCTGAAAACACTTTGGTCAAGTTTGCGTCAATCACATCACGCTCGCCTTGATAGGAATCAACAGAAGCTACTAAACCAGAAAGTTCAGTGTTGTTACCAAACAATGAGACTGGCTCGGTACCGCCGTAAAAACTAATGTTAAATACCAGTGATTTGTCGGCCTTTGCCCAGTTGTATCCCAGTTCAACAGTTTTTTGAGTGTTGGCATCTTTGATTTGATCCCAACCGTTATTTATACCAATGATGAAGTTACTGGTGTCACTCAATGCTTTAGTCGCACGCACACCGGTATGGGTATAAGGATATAAACCAAAACCCATGGAACGAGAGATGTTGGTGTTCGCGGTAGAGTCAGGCACTTCCACGCCTACCAAGGTGCCGAATTTACCTAATTGATAAGTCCAATCACCTACAGCGTACTGTGCAAACGCTGCTGTCACATCAAAGTTGTCGGCGGGAGCACTACCCGTGTATGAATGCAAATAGTTGGCATCTTTACCTACCGTTAGGGTAATCAATCCACCTGCACCCTCTTTGGGTAACTTGTCAACAGTGAGGCTCAACTGATGAATGCCCAGGTTAGATTTTTCAATATTGTTTACAAATAAGAAATTGCCTTGACTCGTTCCGAAGTTGGAGGTGTTCGCACCTTCAGCGACCACATCCACATAGCCTTTTACTTCAACACCAGAGTTGGCGAAGATATCGCCTAGGGTAGGGCCCTTGGGGGCGGCGGGTGCAGCAGCAGCCGCGCCATCGGCGGGTTTAGCAGCCTCCTCAGCATGGGCTAAGGAAGCACAGGCCAACATCGTGGCCATGAATAAAGCGTTGCGCGGAAACTTATGCATCTTGATATCCTCTCATTAACGTAATTGGGGTAATGCCATAACTAGCACGTCACTATAAGCAATCAGCGTGCCAGTTTTTATTGCTTATTAAAATCAATGCGTTATATTGTATGATTAGAACAAACCAGATCCACCCGCCCCAAATTAGGGCGTACCCTTTTGCTCCAGCGTCACGCTGGTGCATCTTTTTATTTGTACTAAATGGATTAAAAAAGGAGTTTTGAACATGCAAAAAGCAACCGAAGTCTTAGACGAAATGGCCCGCCGTGTGGGCGAATTAATGCAAAGCAGCCCTGTTCGCGATTTTGAAAAGAACGCCAAAGCAGTGCTCTCTGCAGGCTTAAGCCGCTTGGATTTGGTGACTCGTGAGGAATTTGATGTTCAGGCCGATGTGTTGATCCGCACGCGGGAACAGTTATCCCAACTAGAAGCGCGCGTTGCTGCATTGGAATCGCAACTCAAGACAAACTAAAACCCCAAAAGCAGCCCCCTAGGGTATAGATCCAAGGACTGCGTAGAGTGGGGCTCTAGAGTTTTCGAGCTTAGTTACGATTGATGTGTTTCTGGGGGCCTTCGGCGTGATCGTACAATTCACGCGCCACCGCTGCCGTGCATTCTATTTCAACACGGTACTCTGAGTTGATCAGCTTGGCGCCTATTGTTGCCCGTGCAGGAGTGTGCCCTTGCGGCACCCAGTCGTCCCAAATGGAGTTCATCGCCACGTAATCGCCCGCCGAGGCCAAGTAAATACGAGCTTGCACAATATGAGTTTTATTGGCGCCTGCCCTTTCTAACAATGCATCAACAAAGCGTAATACTTCGCGTGTTTGCCCCGTGATATCCAAAGAGGTGTTCTCTGCAACTTGACCGGCGATGTAAATCAAACGCCCAGTACCCATATCTACAACGGTCATTTCACTGAACCGTTCGTTCATGTCATAGCGAGAAATTTCCATTTTGTTCTCCTAGCTTTTCTTGGCGGGTTCAATGGGATCGGCCCAAGAGCCACCCAAGGCTTGGCACAATGCCACCGCATCTGAAAGCTGCATACCCTTAGTTTGCGCTACTGCAAGCTTCGCCTGTAGTAAATTTTGCTCAATGGGTAACAGTGCGAGGACACCTAAATCACCTACTTTAACCTGACGCTTCGCAATCTCCAGTGACTTTTCTGCGGCAGCCACTGCGCGCTGTTGTCGTTTTACTGCCTCCGCATCCGCTTCTGCTGCAGCAAGCGCGTCAGAGACGTTTTGGAAGGCGTTTAATACCGTCTGTCGATACATCGCCTTGGCTTGATCAAAGTTCGCTAAGGCCTGGCGTTGGCGTGCAGATAAAGTGCCCCCATCAAAAACTGGTACGGTCATCCCCCCAACCAAGGACCAGAAACTATTCACCGATTTGAAGAGATCACCAAAGGTTAAGCCTGACTGGCCAATCACATTAGTGCCTAGCGTAATCTGCGGATAACGCGCTGCTTCAGCCACCCCGATTGCAGCGCTTGCCGAATGTAAGCTTTCTTCAGCAGCTAAAATATCGGGGCGTTTGTCCAAAAGCTGAGATGGCAGTGTTAACGGAATATCTTTGGGTAAGCTCAGATCCTGCAGCTTAAACTTCGCCACAATCTTATCTGCGCCATACACACCCACCAATGTCTTCAATGCATCGCGTTGCAGTTGAAGTGCTTTTTGAATGGGGGGAATCATCGCCTCGGTGTTTGCAACGGCGAGCTCCTGCGCAGCTACATCGCCTTCGGTATTAAAACCCGCGGCGCGTTGTTTCTTTAAGGCTTCCAGGTAATCCACTTGCGTCTTTAAGAGAGACTCAGTGATCTGCAATTGCTCACGCAGGCTCGCTTCTTGAATCACCGCTAAAGTCACATTGCCGGCCAAGGTAATGCGCGTAGCTGAGAAGAGGTGGGCCTGCGATTTGCGTTGCGCTTCCAAGGACTCTACCGAACGACCATTTAAACCAAATACATCTGGGGTGTAGCTCACGTTCACCTGCGCCGTGTGCAGGTTATAAATGTACTGTGTTGAATTAGTGGATAAAGGATTGGCAAAAAGATCTGGGGTTTTATTTCTCTGAAAACTGTAGCCAGCATTCACCTGAGGAGAGAACAAACCTTCTTGCGCTTTCACGGCTTCTGCAGCTGAACGCAAGGCAGCTTGTCCCGCATCAATGCTGGGGTTATGCATAAAGGACTGCACGATTAACTGGTTGAGATCTTCAGATCCAAACAGCGTCCACCATTCTGATTTCAAGGCTATATCTGCGGCAACTTCTGGTTTTTTTCCCCCCTCGGAATACCCCTCAGGTAGTAAGAGGGCAGGTCGCTTGTAATCGGGGCCCATCATACTGCAAGCGCTCATCAGCATCACTGCAGAAAAAGTTAAAAGATACGTTGATCTCATCGGGATTTCCTTCGCATTTGCTCATAACCACTCTTGGCAAAGAAACGTTCCACTGAAAAATAGATGGTGGGCAAAATAAACAAGGTGAGAAAGGTAGACACAATTAACCCTCCCACCACCACAGTAGCAAGGCCTCGTTGCACATCGGTTCCTACCCCGGTAGCCATCGCAGCCGGCAGCATACCAATCGACGCAACGGTTGCGGTCATCAAGACTGGCCGCAACCGCTCTGAGGCTGCAATCAAGACCGTTTGATCCAGCGGCAAGCCTTCACCACTCACGCGGCGGAAGTTTGCCACCATAATAATGGCGTTCTGAACGGACACACCAAATAAGGCAATAAAGCCCACTGCCGTGGCAACATTTAATGTTGCGCCCGTCAGGTGAATGGCGATCAAGCCCCCTAACGTTGCCAATGGAACCACGCCCAAAATCAGCAAAGTCTGACGTACTTTGCCAAACTGCATGAATAACAACATGGCCATCACCAGCATCACAATCCCCAGAATGACGATCAATCGCGATTGAGCTCTTTGCTGGTTTTCAAACTGGCCGGCCCACTCAAGACGGAACTTGCCGTGGTCATATTTCACTTCTTTTTCGATACGATCGCGGGCTTCATCGAGGTACGATATCAAATCACGATCGCGGTTATCCACCCGAACCGTGATTTGTCGTTCATTTAACTCGTGAGAAATGGTGGCCTCGCCGCTGCGCAAACTAATTTTTGCCAGTTGCGCAAGCGGTATCGTTGCTCCAGAACTGGATCGTAGCAACAACTGCCCCAGCGCCTCCGGGCTGCTCTTAGCTTCCCTAGGAAACCGCACACCCACGTTATAAGTTCGGTCATCGACATAGACTGAAATGACAGGCGCGCCCCCCACACCGGTGCCAATCAGATTGGCAATGTCCGCCACATTCACCCCAAAACGTGCCGCTGCCTCACGATCTATATCCACCACCAATTGAGGAATAGGCGGCGCTTGGAATACTGAAGCAGAAGCGGTTCCGCGAACGGTATGGAGAATGTCTACGATCTGATCGGCAATCCTGCGATCTTCTGCCAAATCCGGACCATACACACGCAATACTAGAGGACTGTGCGCACCCCCTACCGCATCGTTCACACCATCGATAATCGGCTGACTAATTCCCACCGACATACCGGGCAATTGTTGTAATTTAGCATTCAGCTTTCTTACAAATTCTGCCTTAGTTTCTTGATCGGGCCACTCTTCATAAGGATGCAGTCCCACAGGCGCTTCGATATGAGAAGGAGTCCATTGATCTGTTCCGCTATCGTTGCGACCGATTTGTGTCACGATATGTTTGACCTCTGGGAACTCAAGCACCGTGCTTCTTAACTCGGAGGCAAGCTCATTAGATTTCTCGATCGAGATCCCGCTAGGCAAATCCACCTGCAACCATAAAGACCCCTCATCAAGGTCCGGCAAGAATTCACGACCAGCGGTAGAACCTAACACCACAACCGCAACTAACACTGCGCCGCTAATCACATAAGCAATCCATGGCGCTTTCAAAAAATAAGCCAAGGTATCGTGGTATCGGTTGGTCAACCAGACCAAAGGGGTATTATGAAAAATCTTGCGCGGTTTTCTTAAAGCCACATACGCTAAACCAGGAATCAAAGTCAGGGCGCATAACAGCGCGCCAAATAGGGCGTACCCGACAGTCCAGGCCATAGGTGAAAATAATTTACCCTCAGCGCGCTCAAACGCAAACAAAGGACAATAGGCGGTCACGATAATTAAGGTGGCAAAAAACATGGGCTGCGCTACATGGCCCGTCATTTCTAGGATGTCCTCACCGGTTAATGTGGCTTCAGCGTCTTCTTCTCGACGACGCAAAATGGTCTCCATCACCACGATGGCACCATCAACAATAATTCCAAAGTCAATCGCACCCAGCGACAACAAGTTTGCCGGCATTTTGGTGAAGGTCATCAAAATAAAGACCGAGACCAATGCGATCGGAATAGCCACGGCGGCCACCATGGCACTGCGGGGACTCCCCAAAAACAGGATCAGCACTAATGACACCAAACCAATCCCTTCCAGCACGGTATGGGTCACTTTATGAACGGTGAGCTTGACCAAATCATCGCGGTCTAAATAAGGCACGATCTTCACACCCATGGGTTCAAGACGCTTCTGTAACTGCTCAACCTTGGCATGCACCCCCTCTAAAACTCTTGAAGGATTTTGGTACTTCAGCATCAACACGATGCCTTCAATGGTGTCGGGGTTGTGGTTCATGCCCAACACACCCTCGCGCTCTTGGTGCCCAATTTGCAGTTTTCCCAGATCCCTTACCAAAACAGGACTGCCATCCTTTTGGGTCACAACCACTGTTCCCAAATGATCTAGGTTATGAATTTGGCCGATTGCGCGAACCACATAGCCTTGCTCGCCCCGAACAATTCTTCCCCCACCCGCATTCACGCTATTACTATTTACCGCTGCAACGACATCGTTCAGCGTGAGATTAAACTGCTGCAACTTGAGAGGGTCTACTTCAAGCTGAAATTCTTTGGTAAAGCCGCCAAAATTATTGACATCTACCACGCCCTGCACTTCCTTAAATCCGGGAATCACCATCCAGCGCTGAATCTCTGAAAGCTCCATCAGGTTCTTGGTATCTGATTCCAAGGTATAACGCAGAATTTCTCCGCCCGGACCCGATAGGGGGCCAATTCCTGCTTGAACACCTGGCGGCAAAGTCACTGAGGCAATTCGCTCCAGCACACGTTGATTGGCGAAGTAATCCTCTACTCCATCCTTAAATACCAAGGTGATCAGTGACAGCGCAAAGGTGCTGCTGGAGCGAATCGTCACCAAGCCGGGGGTATTTCGTAAGCCTCGCTCTAGGGGGGTAGTAATTTGCTGTTCTACTTCTTCTGCTGCCAAGCCTGGAACTTGGGTGGTGACCACTACTGTCACGTCGCCAATCTCCGGATAGGCTTCTACGGTCATATTGATCCAACACATATATCCGTAAATGCACAGTAGCCCTGCGACCACCCACATCAATTGGCGGCGCTTAAAAAACAGGGCAATGAGTTGATTAATCATTCAGCAAAACCCCGCCTTTCACGACAATCCGCTCGCCTGCTTTTAAACCATTTCGAACACGCACACGATCACCCTCATCGCTGCCTAATTCCACAGATCGCGCTTCAAACTGCCAAGGTTTGGTTTCAACAAATACCAGAGTGACGTCATTCGTCATCACAACCGCTGAATTGGGAATGATGACTTGGCTGGGTTGCGCCACATCAAACTGAATCGTTACAAACATATTGGGGCGTAACCATCCCCCGCTATTATTAATGCGCGCACGAACACGAGTTCGACGGGTATCAGGGTCTAGATTAGAGGCAATGCTTTTAACCGTGGCGCGCAGGGGGCGATCGGGAAAGGCCGCAGGAATGGCAAGCAGTGATTGTCCTAAAGTGATTTTAGACAGGGCATGTTCAGGCACTTGGGCAGTAAGGAATACCTGATCTAGGTTAGTGATCGTCATCAAGGCTGCCGTAGGGTCGTTAATGACCGATCCCGTTCCTACATTGAGCGCTGTCACTGTGCCGCTAATCGGCGCAATCACGGGTACGCTTAATCTTGAGGCTTCCACATTTTCTGCTACACCCAGACCTTTTAATCGATTTGCGGCTCGGTCTAATTCGGCCTTGGCTTGAACAAGGGCACTTTCTGCAGCTTCTACATCTTTTTGAGCATTGCCTCCCGCTTTATTGACCTCTAAAGCACGGGCTCTGGCTTTTGAAGCCAATTCGTAGGTATCTCGGGCCTTACTGGCATCAGAACCTGCTTGTAATAAGTCAGGGGATTGAATACGTGCCAATACCTGCCCTGCTTGAACGGTATCGCCTAAACGGACAGGAAGATCTATAAAGCGACCTGTTAAAGGAGGCAAAACGTTGACCGTATTGGCTGGATCGGCTTCCACGACTCCGGGCAAGGTCATGCTATGGGCGCCTGCCTCCTGTTTTGCTACATCCATTTGAATACGTTTGCGGTAAGGAGAGGCCTCGGGCACTCTAACCGTTTTTCCCTCATGTACTAGCATCTCTGGGGGAGATGAAACCTCGGGCTTAGCCGCATAGGCAAAGGCTGTCATGAGTGCGAATAGTGCGACTAGACGCAAGAGAGATGCGAAGGAAAGGGGCCTGAGCATGGGTAAACGTCCGAGAAATATTACTTTTAGATTTCAACTCGACCGAGAATAACAGAACCCATCAGTCAGAATTATGAATGTCCTTGTCAGGAAACCCCCAGAGAATAATGGTTTGGCATGACTGGGGCGAGACAGCCTGAGTGCTCGGTGGTCCTGTTTTAAGGAAAATGAAGGCCTTAAAATGCTGCACGCCATTGGGCGGCCATGAAAAGATGGGATTCATGAATGAGGGGAATTTGATCCAGATCAGCCAGCGTTCTGGCCACTTTTAATAGACGATGGGCGCCTCTAGGGCTGAGCCGATGTGTTTGAATGATGTGATGCCAAGTCGCTTCTACTTGACTGCTCAATGAAGCGACATTCATTAAATTGCGCGCAGAGAGCCTCGCGTTTTCACAACCCTGTCTGTTTAGCTGGATCTGGCGGGATTGGATGACCTTTTCGCGCGCTTTCTGTGAAGTCAGCGCGACTTTGGGGGGCTTTTGGTCTGCTCTATGCAGGATCGCTTCTTTACGCACCGGAACCCATA
>CAIVHB010000116.1 GCA_903905585.1 uncultured Ferrovum sp.
CAACACTACGGAAAAATCAAATCAGTATTGTAAAGAAATGGCCAAATCATCGGAGAGAACCATCTTCATATCTCCGCTCTCGCCATTAGTCGTGGCCTCACACTTGTCAGCAATAACCTAAGGGAATTTAAGAGAATTCCCAATTTGGCACTAGAAAACTAGGTAACCGCATAATCATGTCAGAGCGATCAAACTTGTTGCTGCACTAACTCTTCCAACGCGACCTTCAAATCAGATACTGCTGAGGTCCAATCACCATAAGAGGGCTGCCTGAAAAGTCGGACAGAGGGGTACCAAGGAGAAGTTTCTCCCTCTAGCAGCCAACGCCAACAGGTATCAAATCGGTTCAAAATCCAAGTGGATTTGCCCATTGCAGCGGCAAGATGTGCAGTTGAAGTATCCACTGAAATCACCAGATCAAGGCATTCAATGAATGCAGCCGTATCACTAAAATCTAAAAAAGCATCAGTATGGTTGGTGATAGGAGGACCTTCCCAGCCAGCGGACTCTAGTGTGTGGCGCTGTGCTTCGGCTTCTTTTCCTTTTTGCAAACTGTAAAACTCAATGCCCGGAATATTTAAAGACGCCAGCATCTCAAGTTGAATATTACGGCGCTCATTCACAGCCCAGAGATCAGGCCGATTGTGCCTAAAGCCACCAGACCAAACCAGGCCCACTCGCAACCCGTTGGGCTGACCTAAGCTTTGCTTCCAATTTTCAGCTTTTTCTGGATCGGCATAGAGATAAGGGATATCACATGGAATTGAGTCAAGCTCTGTACCAAAAGCCAAGGGCAACGACAGAAGCGGAGCTTGGAAATCAGTCCTAGGAACCTTGTCACCCTGAACTGAAATAACCACACTTAAAGCCATACACTTGATTAGTTCTCTAAGGGGCGCCTGAACCTCAAAAAAAACTGCAGCACCCGCCCGAACCAATAAAGGTAGGTAACGCACAAATTGAAGCGTATCGCCCAATCCCTGTTCAGCATGAATAAAGATAGACTTGCCCATGATTGAAGTTTCGCCGAGCCAGAGTGGAGCCTTACGATAACAACCTTTAGTAGCTTGTTTACCACCGGTCCATCGAGCCTCATAGTTTATCCAGCCCTCTCGATACCGACCTAATAACAGCATGAGTAAGGACTCATTCCACTTTACAGTTTCAGCATACTGCGCATCTGCTTTTTTTGCAGCAGCATAACTTTCTTCACAATCATCTAGACGATGCAAATCCTTCTCAAGATTTGCTTTATTAATTAAAGCATCAACATGATCTGGCTTTTGTATCAAAACGCGATTATATGTTGCAATTGCCCTTTCATTTTGGCCTAACACCTCATAAAGATCTGCTTCATAATAAATCGCCATAACCAGATCGGGATTAATTAACTGTGCTTTGAGATAGTCCCTTAGTGCGTCGTCAAATCGTTTTAACTCAAAAAGTACAATTCCACGATTACATATTGCTTCTGCAAAATCAGGGTAAATTTCAATAGCATGATTGAAATCCTCTAACGCTTCAGAGAGTCGGGACAAGTACTTAAGAGCTCTCCCGCGATTATAAAATGTGGATGCATCATAAGGTTTGAGTTTTACTGCCCGATTCAAACACTGAAGCGCCTCCTGATAACGCCCTAATTCAACTAGTGCGTTTCCTCGGTTATTAATTGCATCTCCATGATCAGGCTTAAACTTAATTAGTTTATCGAGATGCTTCGCTCCTTGATCAAACAATCCCGATTGGCATTCAGCCGTTCCTAAGTAAAAGAGAACCTCTACAAACTTGGGGTATTGATTGAGAATCTGAGAATAAATCTCAATTGCAGTAGAAAGATGGCCTGCTTGATGCAGG
>CAIVHB010000117.1 GCA_903905585.1 uncultured Ferrovum sp.
AGGGGGGCTGCAAAATCGCAGCGGGAAACACAATCTCATTCATAGCCGGGTTGTAATAGGCATTGACCGTTTGAGGGGTCATGAGCCATTCTTCTCGGTCCACCGGTTTGCCTAATCGTGCAATTTGTCGGCGCGACTCCACAATAGAGTGTCGGGTGACATTCCCCACCACATCACCCCGAACCACCTCTAAACCTTGGTAGTCACGCCATTTTTGTGGATACCCAATCTTAATATTGAATTTAGAGAGCTTGAGTTGCGCAGCAGTCCTGGTTTCCGCACTCATCCACGCTAAGTTTTGCATGCTCTGTCGGTAAGCCGTCATGAGATTACCCACTAAGGCATCCATTCGGGCTTTGGCTTTAGGTGGGAAATGACGCGCTACAAAAATTTTCCCTACAGCTTCTCCCATGGCCATTTCTACCATGCCAACCCCTCGTTTCCAACGCGGACGATTCTGAGGAATACCACGTAAGGTCTTGCCATAGAAATCAAAATCGGCATCTACGAAGCGTTTACTGAGATAGGGCATCAGTCGGCGTGCCGCATGCCATTTCAAGTAGCTTTTAATGGTCTCCATCGAGGTGCTCTCCATGACCTTGCCACTTTCCGCAAAATAACTGGGGGTGGTGACAATCAGCTCATGCACGGTATCCATGGGAATACCACTGGCCGGCAGAAGATGATCCCAATCGTATTGCGGAGCGAGCGCTTTAAGTTCGGCTGGAGTGAATTTATTGTAGGTCTTGATCGGATCGCGCATGGCCACTTTGGTCCATTGCGCTTGGGCCAGAGCCGTTTCAAAAGCAATGATCTGAAGAGCTTGTCCCTCTGCATTGGGTTCTCCCATCATGCCCAATACTTGGGCTACATGCGCCTGATAAGCAATACGCGCAGCTTTGAGCTTGGCGTCATCGTCTTTCAAAAAGTAATCCCGGTCAGGCAAGCCAATGCCGTCTTGAGACAGATGAACGAGATAACGTGTTGAATCCTTTCCATCTTGTTCAATACCCAAACCTACAGGGGTGCTCACCCCAGCCAGGTTCAACGCACCGAGCAGAGCAAACAATTCGGCCTTGGTTTTGATCGCATCAATCCGAGCGAATTCTACTTTGAGGGGTTGATCATCTAATGCTTCGATCTTGGCTTCATCCATAAAGCTGGAATACAGATCAGCTATTTTTTGCGCTTCACTACCGGGCTTGAGATCTTTTCGTGCGGCCAATTCTTCAATGATCGCCCGGACCTGCAATTCAGCTTTGTCACGCAATTCGTCAAAGCTGCCAAAGCGGGCGCGATCAGCGGGTAATTCCGCTTCTTTCAGCCATTTTCCCGAGGTATAGCCATACAAATCGTCTTGCGGGCGCACCGTGCGATCAATGTATTTCAGCGCTAAGCCAGAAGGATGGGAATGGTCATCCGCTTCAGTTGCGGTATGAAAAAAACACATGGCAAGTACTCCTAAAAAAACCTGTTTAGTCTTTGATCTTATTTGCATTAGTCGCTCCAAATCTCAATTCTTAACCTGAGACAAACAGACGCGATTTCAGTTCTTTCAGTTCATCGCGCAATTTTGCAGCACGCTCAAATTCCAGATTACGAGCCGCTTCCATCATCTCTTTTTCCGTTCGCTTAACCGCCATCGTCAGGTCTTTCTCACTCATCACATCATAGCGAGCTTCAGATTGGGTGGCTTTCAATTCCTCTTTTGCCGCATCAGGGTCATAGATCCCTTCGATCATGTCCTTAATACGTTTCTGAACCCCTTTGGGGATGATGCCATGCTCTTCGTTATAGGCGATCTGGACTTTACGCCGGCGCTCAGTTTCACCGATGGCCGCCTTCATCGAGTCGGTCAATTTATCGGCATACAGAATCGCCATGCCGTTTAGGTGTCGCGCTGCACGCCCCATGGTCTGGATCAATGAGCGTTCTGATCTTAAGAAGCCTTCCTTGTCTGCATCCAGAATGGCAACCAAAGAAACCTCAGGAATATCAAGACCTTCTCGCAACAAATTAATTCCGATTAATACATCAAAAACGCCAAGCCTGAGATCGCGAATAATCTCAACGCGCTCAACGGTATCCACATCAGAGTGCAAATACCGCACTTTTACCTTGTTTTCGGCGAGGTAATCCGTTAAATCCTCTGCCATACGCTTAGTGAGCGTGGTCACTAAAACCCGTTCGCCCACATCGGTGCGCTTGCCAATTTCTAATAACAAGTCATCTACCTGATTGCGGGCGGGCCGTATCTCTACGGTCGGATCAATCAAACCAGTAGGCCTAACCACTTGCTCCACCACCTGACCAGCAAACTCAGCCTCATATTTGGCTGGGGTGGCTGAAATGAAGATGGTTTGCGGCATGAGTTTTTCAAACTCATCAAAGCGCAAGGGTCGGTTATCCAACGCCGAAGGCAATCGAAAACCATAATCCACCAAGTTCTCTTTACGCGCCCGATCGCCTTTGAACATCCCCCCTATCTGAGGAATGGTCACATGACTCTCGTCGATGAACATCAGCGCACCTTTAGGCAAGTATTCCAATAGAGTAGGCGGTGCATCTCCTGCATGGCGGCCGGACAAATGACGGGAGTAATTCTCAATGCCTTTACAGAAACCGATCTCGGCCATCATCTCTAAATCAAATCGGGTGCGCTGTTCAATGCGTTGTAATTCCACCAATTTATGCTCATTGGCAAAGAAAGTCATGCGTTGAGACAACTCAATTTTAATGGCTTCGATGGCATCCAACGTCGTTTGGCGAGGGGTCACATAGTGACTAGAAGGGTAAACCGTAAAGCGCCCTAGCCTTTGCAGCATATGCCCCGTGAGCGGATCAAAAGAGGTGATGGTTTCGATCTCATCGTCAAATAAAGACACGCGCAGGGCGGCTTCACTGTTCTCTGCAGGGAAAATATCGACCACATCCCCCCGTATCCGAAAGGTGCCGCGCTTAAAGTCCAGTTCAGAACGGTCGTATTGCATCTCGCTCAAGCGCTTAATGATCGATCGCTGATCGATCTTCTCGCCCTCGCGCAAATGCAGAATCATCTTATGATAATCCTCGGGATCACCAATGCCGTAGATGGCTGAGACCGTCGCCACAATCACACAATCGGGCCGCTCGAGTAGCGACTTAGTAGCGGATAAGCGCATCTGCTCAATGTGCTCATTGATGCTGGAATCCTTCTCAATGAACAAATCCCTCGAAGGTACATAAGCCTCGGGTTGGTAATAGTCGTAGTAGGAAACGAAGTATTCCACAGCGTTTTCAGGCAGAAATTCCCGCATCTCTGAGTACAACTGGGCGGCCAAAGTCTTATTCGGCGCCATGATAATGGCCGGGCGGCCCAGGCGAGCAATCACATTGGCCGTGGTAAAGGTTTTACCCGAACCCGTTACACCCAAGAGTGTCTGAAATTGCAAACCATCGCTCAGGCCTTCAACAAGCTGCGTAATTGCTTTGGGCTGATCGCCGGCGGGCAAAAAAGGCATGTGGAGCCGATACGGGCTACCAGGAAAAGTCTCGATCAATTGTGATAAAATCGTGGGTTCTTCTTTAATTTTTTAGTGTAGCACGCAAGAACCGAGTGCTTCGCTAAGTGTGATTTAACCTAACCCGGAACTGTACCTCATTATGACTGCTGCCTCTGCCCTGCTCTCTCACGTTGAAATGGCCCCCCGTGATCCTATCCTTGGAATTACTGAAGCCTTCAATCAGGATGCCAATCCTAAGAAAGTCAATTTAGGGGTGGGCGTTTATACCGACGAGAATGGCAAGGTCCCCTTATTAGAGTGTGTTCGTCAGGCTGAAGCGCAGATGACGGCTATTCCTTCCCCGCGTTCCTATCTCCCGATCGATGGCCTTGTAACGTATGACCGTGCCGTACAAAGGTTAGTATTTGGTGAAGATTCAGAAGTGGTGACCAGTGGTCGTGCTGTGACGGTTCAAGCCTTGGGGGGGACGGGCGGTTTACGTATAGGTGCCGATTTCTTGGCCCGCTTCAGCCCCGATTCAGAAGTTTGGATCAGTGACCCCAGCTGGGAAAACCACCGCGCTTTGTTCGAAGCCGCAGGTTTCACTGTGAAAACCTACCCCTACTACGATGCCGCTACTAAGGGCGTGAACATTGACGGCATGATGACTGCTCTGCGTGGCGCCGCTGCCGGAACCGTCATCGTTCTGCATGCCTGCTGCCACAACCCAAGCGGTGTGGACTTGAATGCCGACCAGTGGGCTAAAATCATGGAAGTCTGCGCTGAACGCGATCTCATTCCTTTCTTGGATTTGGCTTATCAAGGCTTCTCCTCTTCCATTGAAGAAGATGGTGCGGTCATTCGCAAGTTCGCCGAAACAGGCAAAACTGTGTTGGTTTCTAACTCTTTCTCCAAATCATTTTCGCTGTACGGTGAGCGCGTCGGGGCGTTCTCTCTGGTAGCGAGCAGTAAGGAAGAGGCCCTGCGCGCCTTGTCTCAACTGAAACGTATTGTTCGTACCAATTACTCCAATCCTCCCGCACATGGTGCACAGATCGTAGCTGCAGTATTGGGTAATCCTGATCTTCGCTCTCTCTGGGAGAATGAATTGGCTGGGATGCGTGATCGCATCAAACGCATGCGCGTACTGTTTGTTGAAAAGCTTAAGGCCCGTGCACCCCACCACGACTTCAGCTTTGTAGCCCGACAGAACGGTATGTTTTCCTTCTCTGGTTTAACTAAAGCGCAAGTCGAACGTATGCGCACCGAGTTTTCTGTGTATGCCGTGGATAGCGGCCGTATTTGCGTTGCAGCGATGAACGAAAAGAACCTCGATGCGGTGGTAGAAGCCGTTGCATCAGTCCTATAAGGCAGAAAAGCAGGCGTAAAGTTTGACCGAAATATCACCGCCTGCTATGATTGTCGTTTGCCCATTCCCCGATAGCTCAGTCGGTAGAGCGACGGACTGTTAATCCGCAGGTCCCTGGTTCGAGCCCAGGTCGGGGAGCCAAATATATCAATGACTTAGCCCAACTTCATGGTTGGGCTTTTTTGTTTCGGCTAGCATCGGGCTAGCACCAGCATCAAAATCGAGCGATGTTATTGGCTCTCGTAAGTAAGCGAGCTGAGTCACTTTTTCTGACGCTGCCGCAGCGAATGTGCCAACATTAGGCATCATGCAAAGTACAGACCAATCACCTTCAGCCGTCCGTTGGGCATATCTGCTCTTTGTTGTCTTGCCTCTTGCGTTGGCCATCGGGATCTGGGGGTGTAAATAATTTTGTGTAAACGTCATTTTGCAGGAAACTGCTATTTTCAGAAATGGAATCAAAATGACGACCAAGAAAGCACTCCCCGACGATTTAATTGATAGCCTGCTATCGAATTACAAGAAACCTGAAGACCTCATTGGTGAGAACGGTCTTCTCAAACAACTCACCAAAGCTTTGGTGGAACGGGCACTCCAGGCTGAGATGTCAGATCACCTCGGGCACGATAAAAATGAAAGCATCAACAAT
>CAIVHB010000118.1 GCA_903905585.1 uncultured Ferrovum sp.
CCATACCCTGCATGTTCATCAAGTCATCAGAGATATTATCGACTTGTTCTTCCGAAGCAATCGCTTCTGTTAGTAAGGCATCACGGGCACGGCTTCGTAATTCATTCAAGGTATCTTCATCAAAAGCTTCAATGGCCTGTAATTCAGACATAGGAACATAGGCGATTTCTTCTAAAGTACTAAAACCTTCCTGAACTAAGACGTCCGCAACATCTTCATCTACATCAAGGCGCGACATAAATAGCTCGCGAACAGAGATACGTTCTGTCTCTGATTTTTCTTCAGCTTGGTCTATCGTCATGATGTTGAGTTCCCAGCCAGTGAGTTCACTGGCTAGTCGCACATTTTGACCACGTGCTCCGATCGCTTTAGCAAGCTGATCTTCTTCCACCACAACATCAATGCTGTGCTTATCTTCGTCTACCAGAATCGAGCTGACTTCAGCCGGAGCCAAGGCATTGATGACGAACTGTGCAGGATCTTCAGACCATAAAATAATGTCAACACGCTCACCACCGAGTTCACCCGTGACGGCTTGAACACGTGTTCCGCGCATACCTACACACGTTCCAATGGGATCAATTCGGCGATCATTAGATTTGACTGCAATCTTGGCCCGCATCCCAGGATCACGCGCTGCAGCTCGAATTTCAAGAAGACCCTCTTCAATTTCGGGAACCTCTAGCTCAAAAAGTTTAATGATGAATTCGGGAGCGGTGCGAGAAAGCATTAACTGAGGGCCGCGGTTGCTTCGTTCTACCTTTTGCATGAACGCACGCACGCGATCACCAATACGCAGGTTTTCTTTTAGGATCATTTGATCGCGAGGCAACAAGGCCTCAAGACGACCTGATTCGATGATGGCATTCCCGCGCTCTATACGCTTTACCGTTCCGGTGACCAAACTCTCTCCCCTCGAGAGGAAGTCAGCCAAAATCTGCTCACGTTCAGCATCACGAATTTTTTGGAAAATGACTTGCTTTGCAGCCTGCGCACCGATTCGACCGAAATCAATGGGCTCTAGTGGGTCTTCAATAATGTCTCCGGGCTGCGCATCAGCTTTACGCTGCGTTGCCTCACTCATTGGCATTTCTAGGGTTTCTGATAACCAGTCGGAATCATTCACTACCGTCCATTTTTGAAATGACTCAAAAAAGCCCGAATTGCGATCGATCTCAACCCTGACCTCAATATCATCCCCATGCTTCTTCTTTGTTGCAGAAGCTAAAGCCATCTCAAGCGCTAAAAAAACAATGTCCGTGTCGACATTTTTTTCACGCGCTAACGCATCAACCAACAGCAAAATTTCCTTGCTCATTTTCTCTCCAACTCAAAATTCAGGGACAAGATTGGCCTTATCGATGACATCAAAGGCAAAGTCTGCGGGCCCACTGTCAAGCTCCAATCGAATGCCACTTTCGGTGACTTCCAACAACCGTCCACTCCATACCTTCCGCGCCTCACGAGGCAAGCGCAGTCTCAGTTTCACCTGTTCTCCTACAAATCGCACGTAATGCTCAGGTTTACGCAGCGGCCGGTCGAGTCCAGGTGAAGAGACTTCTAACCGCTCATAATCAATATTCTCAACTGTAAACACTCGAGTAAGTTGGTCGCTTACCAAAACACAGTTTTCAACAGTAATCCCATCCGGATGATCAATAAAAACCCGCAACAGACCTCGACCAGCCCGCTCAAGCGCAACAAGCTCAAAATCTAATGCTTCTACAGTTGTTTCAACTACCTGCATGAGATCCATCGTTTCCCCTTAGCACCTTGAATAAGCGCTTCAGGCCTCATCAATCCAAAACAGCAAAAGCCGGCACAATAAAAAAAAGGGCCCTTGGCCCATCGAACTACCAGTGGAAAGGGCAAAATACGCCTCAAACCAATTATTAGCCTGCTATTTTAGCACTAAATCCAAGTATTTATTCAAATTCAAGCAAGAGCAGAGGATGGCCTCGTTCATTTTAGAAACTGAACAATGAATTTAGCCGGATCACTACCGTTGTCGTTTGCTCTTTTAGCATGGCAAACTCTAACTTATGACCCCATACCTCCAATTACTCCAGCGCATCCTCGATGAAGGACTCTGGCAAGAAAACCGCACCGGTATTCGAACCAAGGCCATATCTGGTGCTTCTTTAAGCTTCAATCTTGCGGAAGGGTTCCCAGCTGTGACTACCCGCAAGCTTCCCTTTAAAACGTTTATGGGTGAATTGGTCGCTTTCTTGCGCGGAAACACCAGCGCTGAGAATTTCAGGGCATTAGGAAGTAAAATTTGGGATGCCAATGCCAACGAAAACGCCGCCTGGCTAGCCAATCCCCACCGCACTGGCACGGATGATTTAGGTCGTGTGTATGGGGCACAGTGGCGGGACTGGCAAGGCTGGAGAGCCGTTGCCCCGGATAGCCCAGCGCTTAAGGATTCACTTGCGGGGGGGTGGGTCATTCGTGGTCAGCTTAACGACGGCAAGGTCATACTTTCACGCCAAATTGATCAGTTACGCGATTGCTTGGATAAATTAATCCATCACCCTACCGACCGACGCATTTTATTCCATGCTTGGAATCCAGCAGAATTGGATCAGATGGCCTTACCACCCTGCCATTTACTCTATCAGTTCAATGCAAATGTAAGTACTCGCTCACTATCTTTATGTCTTTACCAACGATCTGTAGATGCCCCGCTAGGCTTGGTAGGAAATATCGCTGAAGCGGGTGCCTTACTGACGTTATTTGCGCGCCTAAGCGGTTTCACCCCAGCTTACTTAAACTGGTTTGGGAGCGATGTACATATCTATGAAAATCAATTAGATATGGTTAATCAACAACGCATTCGCGCACCTTTTCCAGCGCCCAAACTCAAACTGAATGACCGGATACCCGACTTTGCAGTCACGCAACACTATGAACCAGAGTGGTTAGATCTCGTTGAGCCAACTGATTTTGAGTTGCAAGCTTATACCCACCATCCACCCTTGACGGCGGCGATGGCCGTATAATGGTCATCGCGTTTAGTGAACATCGATGGTATAGAACACCATTCATCATTTATTGTTCAATGAGCCCGCTGGGCTTTTTTTAATTGCCTTTTTATTATCCCGCATCGAACGGAGCGAGTATGAGCGAGCAGAATTCTTCCAACGGTTTCATCCTGGCAGGTATCGACGATGGATTTGCTGATACCAAGCTCGTCACACAAGACCGAAAAGTCCGCGTTGCTTCCTGCGCGCGCGCAGGTCAAGATGGCCTTTCTGCTGTGAATGCTTCGGATGACGTGATTGGTGCAAGTTATGAAACCGCTGGGCGTCATTTCACGGTAGGTGACTTTATCCACGGAGAGGAAACCCGTTTTGATGACTTTCCTACTTCAGATTTGAATCGTGTCGTGGTGCATCATGCGCTTCGCCTGGCAGGCTTATCGGGACAACGCGTAAAAATTGCCTCCGGCTTACCCCTAGATATGTTTTTTAAAGGCAGTGTGCGCAATGAAGCCGTCATACGTGCCAAACAAGAAGCTTTATTGAAACGCGTGAATGTAGCCCACACGGGTGAAACCGCCCAAATTATTGAGCATGTCGTTCTCCCTGAAGGGGTGGCTTCATGGTTTGATTTTGCTTTCGATGATGACGGTAATCAGTTGGTCTTAGATGGTCCTTGCGGCGTGATTGATATTGGTGGAAAAACGACTGATTGCGTCACCATTTTGCCTGGCCACCACATTGACCATATGAGAAGCGGCACGGGAAACATGGGCGTCTTAGATGTGTACGAACAAGTGAGTGCGCATATGAGAACCCAGTTTGGCGAAGGTCAAGTTTCTCGCCGAGTTCTTGATCGCGCAGTTCGAACAGGAACCATTAAGCGTTTTGGCCGTGAACACTCTGTACAAGCTGCAGTCACCACTTCGTTAGATGACATCTCAGAACGCGTCTTACGAGAAGCCAAACGCCATTTTGGCTCTGGTGCAGACTTAGATGTCATTCTGTTTGTTGGAGGTGGAGCAGCACTGATGACTAAACTCACCAGCTACTTCCCTAATGCCCGCGTTCAACCCGAGCCAGAATTTGCAAATGCTCGTGGAATGTTTAAATACTTAAAACTTAACGGCTAAGAACCCGCTCCCAAAAAAGGCTGCGGGAGGGCATGCTCAAGCAAATTATCGTCACACTCGATACCAGTGACCCGCTTCAAGCGCAGTTGTTGGTAGAGTATTTGGCCTCTAATGATCGCGTGCGCTTTGGTCGTTGCTGCATGCTATTGGGTTATCTTGCAGGTACTCAAGATACGACTCAAATCAATACCTCCGAAGAAACCTCAGATTCTCCGACACCCCAAATCCCCGCCAAAATAGCCCTAACGCTAGAAGACCTTGGCGTAGAGCCTTTATTACCAGCACAAGCAAAGCCTAGCGCATTAACAGTGAGTGAAGCAGAATCCACTGAGGGCACTACAGTATTTGATGCAGCCCCCACCGCGAATACATTTAACAAACCTAGAGAAGAAAAGAAAACCGCCGCAAAACCCAAGGTTGGCGGCGGTTTATTTGGCCTAGATTAAAATTTACTGCACAGCAACTGGTGTGGTTTCCTCATCGAAAAGAAGCTGGATTTCATTGGTTTCATCCACATCAATCGTGACCTTACCTCCGCCGGAAAGACGACCAAATAATAACTCGTCGGCTAATGCACGTCGGATCGTATCCTGGATAAGTCTAGCCATAGGCCTTGCACCCATCTGAGGATCAAAGCCACGTTTAGACAGATACACGCGTAATGCATCCGTGAAGTTGGCATCAACACGTTTCTCTTGAAGTTGGGCTTCAAGCTGCATGAGGAATTTATCCACCACACGCAGGATAATGGATTCATCCAGAGGAGCGAAAGACACAATTGCATCGATACGATTGCGGAACTCTGGCGTAAACATCTTCTTGATTTCCGCAAGCTCATCACCCGCACGTTTATCCGTGGTGAAGCCCATGGTAGATTTAGTCAGAGACTCTGCACCGGCATTGGTCGTCATAATGATCACAACATTACGAAAATCAGCTTTGCGTCCATTGTTATCCGTTAAGGTACCGTGATCCATTACCTGCAGCATGATGTTAAAAATATCTGGGTGCGCTTTTTCAATTTCATCCAGCAACAGAACTGAATAAGGATGCTTAGTAATCTGTTCAGTGAGTAAGCCACCCTGATCAAATCCAACATAACCCGGTGGAGCACCAATCAAACGTGAAACAGCGTGGCGTTCCATGTACTCACTCATGTCAAAGCGCAGTAATTCCACACCCAGAACATAGGCAAGCTGCCTTGCCACTTCGGTTTTGCCCACCCCAGTTGGCCCTGAGAACAAGAACGAACCAATAGGCTTGTTGGGATTCCCTAAACCACTTCGGGCCATCTTGATAGCGGAAGAAAGTGCATCAATAGCCTTGTCTTGACCAAACACCACTGCCTTCAAATCACGATCTAAAGTCTTTAATGCGAACCTATCATTGGTAGACACATTCTTGGCAGGAATCCGAGCAATCTTCGCAATAATTTCTTCAATCTCGTTCTTGCTGATGACTTTGCGCTGCTTGCTTTTAGGCAAAATACGTTGCGCAGCACCTGCCTCATCGATGACATCAATGGCTTTATCTGGCAAGTGCCTATCATTGATGTAGCGGGCTGAAAGCTCCGCAGCTGAAGTCAAAGCAGCTTCACTATATTTCACACCATGATGGCTTTCAAAGCGTGACTTCAAGCCGCGCAGAATTTGCACAGTTTCGTCAACAGAAGGCTCTAGAACATCAATCTTCTGGAACCGTCGAGATAGGGCGTGATCTTTTTCAAATATTCCGCGATATTCGGTATAGGTGGTGGCACCAATACACTTTAACTGTCCAGAAGAAAGCGCAGGCTTTAACAGATTAGAGGCATCTAATGTGCCGCCCGACGCCGCACCAGCACCAATCAGCGTATGAATTTCATCAATAAAGAGCACTGCGTTAGGATTCTCATTGAGCTGCTTCAACACTGCTTTGAGACGTTGCTCAAAATCACCACGATATTTGGTACCTGCAAGTAAGGCCCCCATATCCAAGGCGTACACCACACATTTAGATAAAATTTCTGGAACAGTACCCTGCACCACGCGCCACGCTAATCCCTCAGCAATAGCCGTTTTGCCTACACCTGCTTCACCCACTAATAAGGGATTGTTCTTACGCCGACGACACAAGATCTGAATCACTCGCTCGAGCTCTTTGTCACGTCCGATCAGTGGATCAACTTTTCCGTTTTGAGCTTGGATATTCAGGTTCTGGGTGAAGCTCTCTAGGGCACCACCTGCATTGGCATCCACTTCAGTCTCAACATCTGCTTCTTCTTTCTGAGCAGGATTACGCGGAATTTTACTAATTCCATGGGAGATAAAGTTCACCACATCAAGACGATTAATACCTTGCTGATGCAGGTAATAAACTGCGTGGGAGTCTTTTTCACCATAAATCGCCACAAGTACATTAGCGCCTGTCACTTCTTTTTTACCTGAAGACTGAACATGCAAAATGGCACGCTGAATCACACGCTGAAAACCCAAGGTGGGCTGCGTATCCACATCTTCTGTTCCAGCCACAGTCGGTGTGTGCTGTTGAACGAACTCAGTTAATTGCTTGCGTAATTCTTCAATTTTGGCACCACAGGCTTTCAACACCTCCACGGCGGAAGGATTATCCAGCAGCGCCATCAACAAATGTTCAACAGTAATAAATTCATGACGCTTCTGTCGGGCTTCAACAAAAGCCATGTGCAAGCTCACTTCCAATTCCTGGGCAATCATTTCAGTTTTCCTCCATCACGCATTGAAGCGGATGCTGATGCTTTCTTGCGAACCCCAAAACAAGATCTACCTTGGTCGCGGCCAGATCTTGCGGATAAATGCCGCACACTCCGCGGCCTTCAGTATGAACTTTGAGCATGACCCTACTCGCCTGCTCGAAATCCAATGAAAAAAATCGCTGCAAGACAACAACGACAAACTCCATTGGAGTGAAATCATCATTCAACAATAAGACTTTGAATAATGGCGGTGGTGCGATTTCCGCTTTTTCCCGCTCAAGTACTGTTCCCTGCTGTTGCTTACCACTCATCAGAAAAACCCTGCTACGTTAGAAACAACGTGAAACACTTCACGCATTCAGTCTAATCCTTTGATTAATTTTCGCAAGACGCTTTTAACAAATTTACGGCAGTAAATTTCCAATCTTTGCAAATAGTGGGTTTCTGTATTACGACTTGATACATGGAGACAAGCAAAGGAATAACAAGTTGCTGAGGTACTCATTTTTAGCTTTGTGAGACC
>CAIVHB010000119.1 GCA_903905585.1 uncultured Ferrovum sp.
CAGTACCAGCCAATTTAGAGGAAGGCAATTGGCAGCAAAAATGCGCGAACTGATTCCACGTCAAATGTTTGATGTTGCAGTTCAAGCAGCAATTGGCGCACATATTATTGCGCGAGAAACCATTAAGGCTTTGCGAAAAAACGTATTGGCAAAGTGCTATGGTGGCGATATTTCCCGTAAACGAAAGCTTCTAGAAAAACAGAAGGCGGGCAAGAAGCGCATGAAGCAAGTAGGTAATGTAGAAATCCCGCAAGAAGCGTTTCTTGCGATCTTGCAGGTGGGAGACTAAAGAATATGGATTTACAGTGGCTAACCATCTTGTTGATGGTGATTTCTTTTCCCGGAGCGTGCTGGGATCTTTTTGCAGCCAGAAACTCAACTCAGCGAGAGAGTGTGCAATCGTGGTTGCAATTGGCATGGTTAGGGTTATTGGTTGGCGCACTCGGTTTTGGTGTATTACAAAAGTGGTTTGGTTTTTCTGAAGCATTGCTCATTGCAACCATTGTGACGGGTGGGGTGATGCTTGCCGAGCGTGTGTATTTCAAATCTAAGTTACCTGTTCTTAATACGGAAGCCCAGCCCTTTGTATCTATCGAGCCGGCATGGTTGGATTTAGGAAGAAGCTTTTTCCCGGTTATATTTGTGGTTTTTTTTGTACGCTCATTTATCGCGGAACCCTTTAAAATTCCATCGGGATCCATGATCCCAACGCTTCAAATTGGCGATTTTATTTTGGTGAATAAATACACCTACGGTTTACGTTTGCCTGTGACCAATCGTCCTTTTATTGAACTGGGAAGCCCTCAACGCGGCGATGTCATGGTGTTCAAATATCCCCAAGATCCTACTACTGACTACATCAAACGCGTAGTGGGCGTGCCTGGTGATGTAGTGGAATATAAACACAAACGACTGACTATTAACGGTCAAGCGCAAATTGTGACTCCAGCGGGAGCTAACGCTCGAACTGGCCTTCAGGAATTTGTGAATGCGGATCGCTTTGAAGAAGATTTAGGTCCCCATCATCACGTTATTCAAATTCGTAATGATCAACCCACGCTATACAACTCACGTGTGATTGATTATCCCAATCGCGATGCCTGTGAATACAACAGTGATGGATTTGTCTGCACTGTTCCACCCGGTAACTACTTCATGATGGGAGATAACCGCGACAGTAGTTCTGATAGCCGTTATTGGGGGTTTGTGCCTGATCAAAATATCGTGGGTCGCGCCTTCTTGATTTGGTGGAATTTTGGAGAACTTTCGCGAATTGGAACGCGCATTCCTTAAATGGTTTATGGCTCTGTGGCGTCTCAGTATTGTGTGTTTGTGGGCGTTCAATGATTCGCCTCCCTGAAGCGTTGCCATCCTTACAGCATCGCTTGGGCTATAGGTTCAAGAAATTGGATTGGCTGGTTTTGGCGCTAACTCACAGCACAGAGCATGGCGAAAACAATCAACGATTAGAGTTTTTAGGTGATGCTATTTTAGGGGCTGTCATCTCCAAGAAACTTTTTGAAGATCATCCTAATTGGGATGAAGGTGATCTGAGTGTGGCGCGTACTGCGCTTGTTTGTAAGGATCATTTGGCTTCTGTCGCGCGATCATTAGCCTTAGGTGATGCACTCATTGTCCGCAAGGATGTCGCTAAAAGTGGCCCTGTACATGCTATGCCGGCAGTGTTGGCCGATGCACTGGAAGCAATTATGGGGGCGATATTTTTGGATGGAGGATATCAAGCAGCGTTTGAAATAGCTTGCAACTTGATTGTGCCCCATGAGCGTGAGGGAAGTTGGGTTCTGGCTCATCAAACTCAAGACTTACACCCCAGTAAAGATGCAAAAACCCGACTACAAGAATGGCTGCAAGCCAAAAATCTCCCACTGCCTTCGTACCTTCTTGTTAAAACAGAAGGCCTGCCTAATAACTGCATTTTTTTTGTGAAATGTATTTTGACGAAACCTGCACTCTCTTCTCAGGGAGAAGGGCACAGTCGCAAGTCGGCAGAACAGGATGCAGCTAACGGTGTTCTACAACAAATTTTAAGAGATCCCAGCGCATGAGTATTTCGCCTGAAGAACAGCGTTGCGGTACTGTTGCCATTATCGGCAG
>CAIVHB010000120.1 GCA_903905585.1 uncultured Ferrovum sp.
GCTTTTTTAAGGAAAGCCTTTTTTGTTTTTAATGGTATAATTATAACTATGAATATCCTGCGTAAAATAGTGCGCTTTTTTTCCAAACTAGTATTTCTATTGGCAATTGTTATTGCTATTTTTTGGGTGCGTACGATCATTCTCATAATTTCTTGACCATACCATTCTGCTGCGCGTTTTAGTTCCTTTAATTCAGTATTCTTGATGCCCTCCTCGATATCGGAGTCAATTCTCGATTTTTCATCGCCAAATACAAAGTGAATTAGTCGGACCTGATTTATTCACTTTCATTCGGTTTGCAGGGTAAACGTTTGGTTATGGGGTATGGTTTGGCGAAGACAATCACGCAAAGCCTTCTGAATTTGGTCTAATTGCGTGCCAGAAAGTAGGCGTAAAAAAGGCTTCACGCCTTTCTTCAGGATCATCCTCAGCAGCCATTTGATATTGAATCCCGCTGCACACAGCACTGCATGAATTCGATCCCCTGTTTCACCTTTCAGATGGCATCGATCCATCCTGTGATCTTGTTTGAGATGACCAATGATCGGCTCAATGGCTTGCCGGCGCTTCAGGTTTTTACGTTCAGTCTTGCTTAAGGTCTTAAACTTTCCTCGATGCTTAATGGAAAGCCCCGGGTTATCCCGGTCTACTCCCCGGTAGCCCAAGTCAACATAGGCGGTATCAGGAATAATAGTGTTGTCCTGCATCAGGATCGTGCTCTGTTCGATTTGTTGCTGCAAGGTATGCCCATCATAGGGATTACCGTGGAATGCGCGCGCGCCCACAATCAGATTGCGCTTTAAGGTGACTGCAATCCCTACCTTGCATCCAAACTCATAGGGTTGACGGCTTTTGCCCTTGTTAATGCACGCTACCTCCGGCGCATGCCACGCATACAACTTCGGCCCACCGTTCTTACGTTGTGCGGACTGCACGATAATCTGCTTCGACTTGGCTATGGCTGGGTTTACGATCTCATGAACCGCTGCGCTCAGCGCGCTTGTCTTACGCGCCAACTCCCGATGCAAGCGACCCACAATAGTCCGCTGGCGTTTGATTGTTCGCTTCATGCGTTTAAATTGGCGAGCATGCGCGTAACGACTCGCCTGATAGCCTAACGTTTTACCTTCCTTGGCATAGGTTTGCTTCAGATCTATGCCTACATCCTTAGCCGTTTCTACTAGCTTGATTCGTGCTATCTCCAGGAGTTTGCTATCGGTGGGATGCGCAATCGCTTTTTGCTGGACTGTGGAATCTACGATGACTCGGGTCAACTCACCGCGAGAAATCAGTTTCAGTTCCAACGCTACGTTGATGGTTTGCGCAAGGAGCTCTTCGACCCCTTCTTCTCCCAGAAGGGCGCGGAATTTAACCAGTGTTGTGGCATCGCAGGGTAAGCGCTCTTCAAAATAAGCCTGGCCGGAAAAATACTGCCAGCGTGGTGTTTCGCTCCACCGTTCTACTAAGTGCTCATCGCTTTCGTTGAAGGCATGTTTGAGATACAGCAAAGAAATCATAGTACGGAGCGGAACACGTGGCCGTCCTGCATGAGAATGACGACCGCTGGGCGCTGGACATTCACCAAAAAGATCGAGGTCGGGCACTGCCTGGTTTGCCCGAGATTTCCTTGCAAAAAGATGGGAGACAGATGCTTCTAGCTGCTGCCAAGGCAGTCGAGAAGCGAGAATAACCAAGGGATTGCGAAGGTCGATCATATGATCGAGACGGGCACGGAAGAAATCCTCGGTAGCTGAGCACGCAGTCATCAAAAACTCCCAGATTTTAGTGGGTAAACGACCAAAAACTGAGAGTTATTGTACTATAAAACCACAATATTATCTATAAATATCAGCGTGTTATGAATAAATCAGACCCGACCACTTAGTCGTCCCTGAAGAATTCATTTTCACACGATCCGCAGGGTTAGTGTTTGGATATGGGGTATGGTTTGACGAAGCCAATCACGCAAAGCCTTCTGAATTTGGTCTATATGCGTGCCTGAAAGCAGGCGTAAAAAAGGCTTCACGCCTTTCTTCAGGATCATCCTAAGCAGCCATTTGATATTGAATCCCGCTGCACACAGCACCGCATGAATCCGATCCCCTTTATCACCTTTCAGATGGCATCGATCCATCCTGTGATCTTGTTTGAGATGACCAATGATCGGCTCAATGGCCTGTCGTCTTGCGAGTAGCTTCACCTCAGATTCAC
>CAIVHB010000121.1 GCA_903905585.1 uncultured Ferrovum sp.
AGTACGCCCCGTATCGCGTTTTGATAGCTCAAGTGAAAGTTTTACACGTTGCGCTTCCCCTCCTGACAAGGTGGTCGCAGATTGACCTAAAGTGATGTAACCCAAACCAACATCCAACAAGGTTTGCAATTTCCGAGCTACGACGGGCACGGGACTAAAAAACTCGCGGGCATTTTCAACCGTCATCGCCAATATTTCGGTGATGTTCTTACCCTTATATTGAATCTCTAAGGTTTCGCGGTTGTAACGCTTGCCATGACAGACATCGCAGGGCACATAAACGTCAGGTAAGAAGTGCATTTCAACTTTGATGACGCCATCGCCCTGACAGGCTTCGCACCGCCCACCTTTCACGTTAAAAGAGAATCGACCAGGGCCATATCCACGCTCGCGTGCCTCTGGAACGGTTGAGAATAAATCCCGAATAGGTGTGAACAGACCCGTATATGTTGCAGGATTAGAGCGAGGCGTGCGGCCAATAGGGCTTTGATCCACATTGATCACCTTGTCAAAATGCTCTAATCCAAGAAGTTCTTCATAGGGTGAAGGTTCTGCCACGCTGCCATATAAATGGCGCGCCACTGCGTGATGTAGGGTGTCATTGATGAGTGAGGATTTCCCTGAACCGGATACCCCCGTGATGGCAACAAACAAACCAACCGGCAATCGCAGACTGACTTTTTTCAGATTATTTCCACTCGCCCCAATGATTTCTAGTACAGCATCAGGGTTAGCAAGATGCCGCTTTTTGGGGATTTCAATTTGTCGACGTCCAGACAAATACTGCCCTGTTAGTGAATCTGGGTGAGCACACACTTCGCTTGGGGTGCCTTCAGCTACTACGTATCCGCCGTGTTCTCCTGCCCCTGGTCCCATATCAACCACATAATCAGCAGCACGAATCGCGTCTTCATCATGCTCAACAACAATCACTGAATTACCTAAATCACGCAATCGAACTAAGGTTTCAAGTAGCCGATTGTTGTCTCGCTGATGCAAACCAATTGAGGGCTCGTCGAGGACGTACATGACCCCTGTGAGGCCTGAACCAATCTGCGAGGCAAGTCGAATCCGCTGAGCCTCGCCCCCTGACAAGGTGTCAGCAGAGCGTTCGAGTTGTAAATACTCCAATCCCACATTATTTAAAAACTGAAGGCGGGCAGAGATTTCTTTAATAATTTTTTCTGCAATCGCATGCTTCTTCCCCTTCAAAACCATTTGGTCAAAAAGCGATTGCGCGTTTTTGAGCGGTAGTGCGCTGATTTCGAAGAGTGTGTGGCCATCTACCTTCACATGGCGCGCCTCACGTTTCAAGCGGGTACCCTCGCACCCCGGACAAGCTTTGTGATGACGAAGTTTAGCGAGTTCCTCGCGAACGAGTTGTGAATCTGTTTCTCGATATCGGCGTTCAAGACCGGGAATGACACCTTCAAAAACATGTTCTCGGGTCACTGAGCGATTGCGCTCACCGGGGTAGTGGAAAGCGATTTTTTCGCGACCACTTCCAAAGAGAATAATGTTTTGGGTTTCTTCTGCAAGATCCTCAAAAGGTGTATCAATGTTGAACTGATAATGTTTGGATAAGTCGGTGATGAGTTGGAAGGTAAAAGCATTGCGCTTATCCCATCCCTTGATTGCCCCACTGGCTAAACTTAAAGAAGGAAAGGCAATCACGCGACGAGGATCAAAATAACTCACCTGACCCAGACCGTCACATTGATGACATGCACCCATCGGGTTATTGAATGAAAATAAGCGGGGTTCAAGTTCGGCAAGGGAGTAACCACATTCAGGGCAGGCAAACTTAGCCGAGAATAAATGTTCTTTTCCGCTATCCATTTCTACAGCCAGTGCGCGGCCATTCGCATTCCGTAAGGCAGTCTCAAAAGACTCCGCCAGTCGCTGTTTAACATCGGGCCGAACCTTAAGGCGATCGATCACGATATCAACACTATGTTTTTTGTTCTTTTCCAATTTGGGTAGGGAGTCTATTTCAGCGACCTCACCATTTACGCGTAATCGAACAAAACCTTGGGCACGCAATTGATCAAACATATCAACTTGTTCCCCTTTGCGATTCATCACCAGCGGAGCCAAGATCATGAGGCGAGTTTCCTCGGGCAATTCCAATACGTGATCTACCATTTGTGAAACGCTTTGCGCCTCAAGCTTGATGCCATGATCTGGGCAAAATGGGTCACCTACCCTTGCAAATAGCAAGCGTAAATAATCATGAATTTCAGTGACCGTGCCTACTGTAGAGCGAGGGTTATGGCTGGTCGCTTTTTGCTCAATGGAAATCGCCGGTGATAAGCCCTCAATCAGATCAACATCGGGCTTTTCCATCAGTTGTAAAAACTGGCGAGCATAGGCTGACAAAGATTCAACATAGCGGCGTTGACCCTCAGCATAGAGTGTATCGAAGGCTAAAGAAGATTTTCCCGAACCGGATAAACCAGTGACAACCACCAGCTTATGACGGGGGAGATCAAGATTGAGATTTTTAAGATTGTGGGTGCGCGCACCGCGAATTCTAATCAGTTCCATGAGTACCAATTTCGGTGGGGATCTTAAGATAGAAGAATCCCCATTAAGGAGTTGAAGGAGGGCAACCTGCTAATATACGTGATCGGCTTTGCTCAGGTGCACGGATACGTCAGCATAGTAAAAAAAGATGCTGAAAAAAAGCGATGGCGAGGTTTGAGTCAAGCATGACAACACCCAAAAAAATAGCTTCGTCGTTAGGGGAAAGCAGCGCATGGGTAAGTAGAATGTTTTATAAGCAGACAGTTCTTGCTGCGCGCAAATCTGTCGCTCTGTGTTGATTTAATTTTATTTTGCTTCATTCGTTTAGGAGTTCATCAAATGGCATCAGTGAATAAGGTCATCCTCGTCGGAAATCTGGGGCGTGACCCAGAAGTTCGCTACTCACCCGATGGCGCAGCCATCAGTAACTTCAGCATTGCAACGACAGACACCTGGCGCGACAAAGCGACCGGGGAGAAGAAAGAATCCACTGAATGGCACCGTATTGTCTTCTTTGGTAAAACTGCTGAAATCGTGGCCCAATATCTTAAAAAGGGGAGTGCAGTGTATGTAGAAGGCGCATTGCGTACCCGTAAGTGGACGGATAAAGAAGGTCAAGAGCGTTACACCACTGAAGTCGTGGGCGACCGCATGCAAATGCTAGGTGGGCGAAGTGGGGGTTCAATGGGGGGCGGCGACGAAGAGTTTGATCAGCGTCCGCCTCAGGCCTCAACAGGCGCGAGTGGGAGTGGTGGCCGCGCGGGTAATCATGCGCCTGCTTCGGCGATGGACAGCTTTGAAGACGATATCCCTTTCTAATTAATGTCTGAAATTAAAGGGCTTCGTTGCCTCGTTGTGGACGATAACGAACTCAATCGCATTGTACTAAGAGAGTTGCTTAAGTTGGATGGGGCAGTGGTGACCACTCTGGCAAGCGGGCTTGAGGCAGTGAGTGAGGCGTCTGATCACGCCTCACACTATGACGTTGTGTTGATGGATATTCAGATGCCAGGTATTGACGGATTGGAAGCCACACGTCGAATTCGTGAACGCATTTCAGAACGCGAGCTTCCCATTATCGCGGTGACAGCAGACGGAGCGGGTGTAGATGCAAATGCGCTCCGTGCTGCAGGTATGCAAGGCTTGCTAGAAAAACCACTCGATAGCCAAGCTTTAATGCGCCTGCTTAGCAAAGTCTCCCGCGAACACTAGTGTCAGATTGGAGGGGTCGATGTGACGGCGCAGTGCAGCGAGTAAAGTCTCGGGAGTGGCTGAGGCGATGGCTGCATCGCTCGCGGCTGAAAATGCCATGGTTCGGTCAAGCCGCATGTAATCGGCCAGAAGGCCAGCTAAACCTGCATCTTGCGCCCTGCCTAAACGACGGCTTTGAAGCAGTGCACCGCTTGCCGCCTTAACCTCTTCGGCACTAAAGCCCTCTTTCAATACGCGCGCTATTTCTTCTTTGAAAGCCGTTTCAACTTTGGCGCGATTTTGTGGGGCATAAATTGCGTAGGCACCGAATTCACTGGCAGGCACATCGCGATCCCAATGCAGAAATGAACCTACACCATAACTCAGGCCTTCTTTTTGACGGATACGCGTGGCAAGGCGAGAGTTTAGGAAGCCCTCACCAATGATGTAATTCGCCAGGGTCAACAAGGGAACATCGGGATGATCATCACGTAAAGGGAGGCCCATGCGCGCGTAGAAAAAAGCATTGGCTTTATCGGGTGCTTGCAGGGTAAAGATAGCTGGTTTTGGCGCATCATAATGATCCTTCACCAAAGCATAGGCTTCTTTAGTGGGCCAATTGCCTAGAGAGTCCGTGATCACTTTTTTGACATCGATCGGGTCGAAATCGCCTATTACCATGACTTCGCCGTGTGCTGAATTAAAGAAGCGCTGATGGAATGCAGCAATTTGATCGCGAGTGACTGCCTTAACCTCTGCGAGGTCCTCTTCAATTGTTCCGGAATAACGTAAATCCCCTTTTGGAAAATGATTGAAATGCAATCCTATCTGGCGCACGGCCATAGATTGCGGTTCTTTGCGGCCTTCTTCAATGCCAGCTAGGACTTCTTCTTGCGCTTGTTTAAACTCGGATTCGGGATAACTGGGTTGGCGCAGCAATTGCCCAACGAGTGCCAATACTTCAGGTAATTGGGAGTGAATGGTTTCGATACTCACAGAAATGCCGGTAGCCCCGCCCCCAAATCCGACCTTGGCGTGCAGTTGATCGAATTTTTCTCGGATCTGTTGACGTGAAAGGCCTGCACCCCCTCGATCGATTAAGGTGCTTGCAAACTGTCCTACCGTTCCAAGTTTAAAGAGTGATTGCTCGTTACCCCAATGCAAAGATAGCTTTACCGAAACGGTTTCGCCGCGGTTACGCTTGTTTAGTAAACCCAGTTTTAAGCCGCCAGGCAATGCAATGCGCTCAATGCGCGACTCGATATTTTGCGGGGTGGGCTCAAATACCTCACCCTGAGAAACCTTGGCTTCGGGATGAAAGTCTTTTAAACGGGCGTTCGCATCCGCAAAAGCTGGGGCGGGAGCACGATCACTTTTTTCCTCTGGAATGAAACGCCCCAAAGTACGATTACTGGATTTGAGGTAATTCACCGCTACGCGTTGAACATCGGCAGCAGTGACTTTTTTCAGGTCTTCTTTTGCTAAGAAGAAGAGTCGCCAATCACCCGCAGCAATAGCGCCGGACAGCGCAACGCCAAAATGTTCCGGATCAGCAAATAATTGATCGAATGAGGCCAACATGCGGGTACGCGCGCGATTGACTTCTTCATCCGTAACGGGTTGCGAGGCAAATCCCTCTAGAACAGACAACATCGTTTTCTCAGCCGTTTCTAGAGATTGATCTAATCGCAAATCTGTTGTGAATTCAATCATTCCGGGTTCCAACAAGGCATACATTTCAGAACCTGTGCTGATGGCAAGCCCCTTTTCCGTTAAGGCCTTGTGCAAACGTCCAGAAGGTGGGGAACCCAAGATTGCAGCTAACACTTGAAACGCTTGAAAATCAGGCGAAGCTGCAGCAACGGCATGGTAAATGACGTTTAAATGTCGCTGATCGCCGCTGCGGCGTAATACCACGAGGCGCTCCCCGTCTTGGGTTGCTTCGATGGTGTAAGTTTTGGGGAGGGCGCGTGATGGACGTGGAATGGAACCAAACAGTTGGTTAACCTGAACCAAGACTGCATGGGGATCAATCCGGCCGGCTACCACCAGAACTGCGTTATCAGGTTGGTACCAGGTGCGATAGAAAGCTTGAAGGCGTTCGATGCTGACATTCTCTACATCGCTGCGTGCGCCAATAGTAGATTTTCCATAGTTATGCCACATGAAGGCAGCGGCAGCGGTTTTTTCGCTCAGCATACCCTCGGGTGAATTTTCGCCGCGTTCCATCTCATTGCGCACCACGGTCATCTCGCTATCCAAATCCTTGCGGGCAATGAAGGAATTGACCATTCGATCTGCTTCCATTTCCAGGGCCCAATCCAAGTTTTCTTTAGAGGCAGAGAAGGTCTCGAAGTAATTAGTACGGTCATACCAGGTGGTGCCATTTGGCCGCATGCCATGGCTGGTCAAACCATCAGCGATTTTGGGGTGTTTGGGCGTGCCTTTGAACATTAAGTGTTCGAGAAGATGAGCCATGCCGGTTTCGCCGTAATTCTCATTACGAGATCCCACCCGATAGGTAATGTTTACCGTGATCGTAGCTTTACCGGGGTCAGGTGCAAGCAAAACCGTTAGGCCGTTCTTCAGTAAGTATTCTTGCACGCCTTGAATTTCCTGCCCCTTGGTCACCCCTTCTGGAAGGGCATCAAGCGCCAAGCTACTGGTTGAAATAAAAGAAAAGACACTCAGCGCTAGGGCGGCAAAAGTGCGTGAAATGCTGAGAGCATGAAAATAAACGTATTGATTTGAACGCATGGACTGGATTTTTAAGGGAATGACCCCAACTAGACTGTTAAGAAGTATGTTTAGTTCTATAGGTGTGAAAAACCTGACTAAACCCTTATCCGTTATACTTGAAAGATTAACAAAGGTTTCATTCTACATATGCCTCTTTACGAATACCGCTGCACAGCTTGTGGCCATGAATTGGAAGTATTGCAAAAAATTTCCGCTCCAGCTCCCACGGATTGTCCTGCCTGCAAACAAGCTACCTTGCAAAAAAAACTATCTGCAGCGGGCTTTCAGCTTAAAGGGACAGGTTGGTACGTCACTGATTTTCGGGGGGGTAAAAGTCCAACTTCAGAGCCCGCGATTAAAACAGATGGCGAATCTAAGCCGCTGTCTTCAGATAACAACGAAGCAGCTAGCGTAAAGTCTGATTCGGCAAGCGGGGGCGAAAGCGTTGCGAAGACTTCAACGCGTGGCTCGGTTGAAAGTGCGCCCTCTACCCCTCCTAATAACACACCTTCAACCTCTACGCCGGCCAGTGCCTAAATGAGAAGATATTTTATTGCAGGGCTGTTGGTCTGGATTCCGCTAGGAATCACCCTATGGGTTCTGCGATTAATTGTTGTGACTACCGATCAGACCTTGTCAGTAATGCCCATTGCATGGCGGCCTGAAGCGCTCTTTGGCTTCCCCCTGCCAGGGGTGGGCTTACTCGTGACTTTGCTCGTGGTATTGCTGACAGGTTTTGCGGTAGCGAATTATGTGGGGCGTAAATTACTGGCGTTGGGTGAACAATTGCTGGTCCATATTCCCGTAGTGAAGTCGATCTATGGTGGCGTAAAGCAGGTCAGTGAAACCTTGTTTTCAAACGAAGGCCAGGCTTTCCGTGAAGCGGTTCTCGTCGAGTACCCTAGAAAAGGTTGTTGGACCGTTGCGTTTCAAACAGGAGTGGCAAGCGGGGAAGTTGCACAGCATTTAGGCCCAGATCACATTAGCGTCTACATTCCCACTACCCCAAATCCAACCTCAGGTTTCTTTTTGATTGTTCCGCGTAGTGATGTACGTGAATTAAAGATGAGCGTGGATAATGCGCTCAAATACGTCATTTCTATGGGTGTCGTTGCTCCCTTAGAGCCGGCATCCCCCATGACAGAGAAACCCTCTGTTACTGAGTTGCCAAGTAGATAAGTTTGCCCAATTTCTAATTTTTGATTTTGTCTTGAGTTCTTTCTAAATGCGAACCGAATATTGCGGCGCCGTAGATCGGCGTTTTTTAGGTCAGACCGTTACACTCCAGGGCTGGGCGCATCGTCGTCGAGATCATGGCGGAGTGATTTTTATCGATTTACGTGATCGTGAAGGCTTGGTTCAAGTTGTTTGCGACCCCGATAATGCCACTACATTTGCAATTGCCGAAAGCGTGCGCAGTGAGTTTGTTTTAAAGATTGTGGGTCGCGTGCGTCCTCGCCCAGAGGGCACCACCAATTCAGGTTTGCGCAGTGGTGAAATTGAAGTTCTGGCCGATGAAATTGAGGTGCTAAACCCTTCGCTGACGCCTCCATTTCAGATGGACGATGAAAATCTTTCTGAGACGGTGAGACTGACCTATCGCTATCTGGATCTTCGTCGCCCCACCATGCAGAAGAATTTTAAGTTGCGCTACAAGGCTTCGATGGTGGTGCGTAAGTTCCTCGATGAGGAGGGTTTCATCGATATCGAAACCCCTATGTTGACTAAATCCACGCCTGAAGGTGCACGTGATTATTTGGTGCCTTCGCGCGTTCATGACGGCATGTTCTTCGCCTTGCCTCAATCCCCGCAACTCTTCAAACAGTTGCTCATGGTGGCGGGCTTTGATCGCTACTACCAGATTACCAAATGCTTCCGC
>CAIVHB010000122.1 GCA_903905585.1 uncultured Ferrovum sp.
GATATCGATGACTATCGCCGGCGCTTCGTGCGCGACCCTGGCGAGCGCGACCGCAGTGCCATCGAGGCGAGCCTCATGCGTCTGCGGCCGGGTGACGTGGCGTGGTTCGACGACAAGCCAGGGCTCGTGCTCAGCACGTCGGTGCGCGCCAAAGGCGTGAAGGTGCGTTTTGCCATTCACCCGGTGGCAGGTCGCTTACCTGGCCACATGAACGTGCTCTTGGCCGAAGCCAAAGTACCGTATGACATTGTGCTGGAGATGGATGAAATCAATGAAGACTTCCCCGAGACTGATGTGGTCTTGGTAGTGGGGGCAAACGATATTGTGAATCCTTCTGCTCAAGATGATCCCGGAAGTCCTATTGCAGGTATGCCGGTCTTAGAAGTTTGGAAAGCCCGCACAGTCGTGGTCTTTAAGCGCTCGATGGCAACAGGCTATGCGGGTGTGGATAATCCGCTCTTCTTTAAGGAGAACACCCGCATGTTGTTTGGTGATGCAAAGAAGAGTGTTGATGCCATCCTTTCGCATCTGCCTGCTTAATTGAATTCACCCCTTCAAGCTTGCGTCCAATAACGCAGAGGATATTTCTCCCTCTCCGTTATTGGATGACTAGAGTTTATGTTTCTTGTTGCAAATGAATAAAATCTAAAAGCTTAGAGGTGAGGCTGGGTTGCTGCTCTAAGCGAGCACTCCATTGTTCTGAATGAAGGGTGAGTGAGATGAGCATAGTGCTTACTTGCCTCCAAGCTTCTGATAGCTCTTTAGGTTCTCTTTGCACCCAGCATTGCCAAAGCTTACCAATGGCTTTTGCAGTTTCTATTTCCTTACAGCTTTCAAGATAGCGCTCTAAAAAGGCCGCCATTTTTACGAGATGCGCACCATCCTCTGTGGGATAGATGTCCCACAGAAAGGGCCTTCCAGCCCACTGTGCTCGGACAAAAGAGTCTTCACCTCTTACCACATTGAAATCACAACTCCAAAGCACTTCATCAAACTGATCCTGAGTGAGCCAAGGCAGAAAAATAAAAGATGTCGCGTGGTCTGGGTGGGTGGCTATCCAGTCATAAGCACGATGCTGAATCAGCCCCTGAAATAGGTGGCACTCAGTTTTTTGGCCAGTTTCTTCATGGTGTTGCTCAAAGGCATCAAAAAGAGAATCTACTAGAGGATGGTCATAGCAAAAAATGCTGACCCTGATTGGCTTAACTTGATCCTCTCTCTCTTGCCGTTGCTTAGCTTTTATTTGAAAGCTTGTTCTTTGCTCTGATAAGTCTTTTTCGCGTAACAACCCTCCCGTTTTTTTCGAAAAACCTGGGAAGAAAAACCATCGGGTGATGGGAAGATGTGGGTGTGGGCTGGGTAGGGTATGACAGCCTTCCACCCAATCCTCAGCACTGAGATATTCCAGGTTTACCCAAAGCGAAGAAGGTTTGCGTTGCGTCATCCGTTCGGCAAAAACATTGGGTAGGTCACACCCAAATGTCTCGATCACCAAGTCTGCAGGTTGGGATTCGATTAAAATCTCTTCAAAATTACGGATCGAGATGAACCCAGTTTGAACAAGCGTTTCATCTTCGCTGTCACTCAGAACAAATGCAGAAAGCGTTTCCGGTTGATCAATCCAAAGACGCACGCATAATGCATGCTCTTTCGCCAATTGCCGCGATAAACGCCAACACACTCCTGCATCGCCCAGATTGTCGACTACCCGACATAACACATCCACTGTTTGTATCATGTCCCGCAAAACCTGCAGCGGTCGTTACAGCGCTTCAGCACCCGAGTGAGCGATGATGCCGTCTTGACTTGACTGCACACCAGATACGCCAATCGCGCCAACGAAGTGACCTTCGTGGACCAGGGGCACCCCTCCTTCGATGGGGGTGGCACCTGACAATTTCAACATCACAGTTCGCCCGCCAGAGATCGCGGATTCAAGAGCCTGAGTGGGCCTGCGAAAAGCAATGGCCGTCTTGGCTTTTTCAATTGAAACTGTCACCGAACCGCTTTGCACATCATCCATACGTTCAAAATAAACAAGATGCCCGCCGTCGTCGACGACTGAGATCACTACATTCCACTTATTCTCAATAGCAGTTTGATGAGCGGCTTTCGCAACCCGACGCGCATCTTCTAGGGTGATAGCATATTTTTGGCGCATGATGATTTCCTTGGGTGAGTAATAAAAAAGTGAGTTTAAACGTGCTCTAAATGGGGCGTTTCACGGGCAAGTTGCAAGGTGACAAAAACAGCACTTGCTTGCAGCACTGCAACTCCCATCATCACCAGGCTAAAAGCCCCGGCATCCATGAATGGGCCAAAGACCAACGGGCCTATTGCCAGGCCAGAATCCAGCCCGGAGTAAACAAACCCATACACTCTGCCCAGGCTGGCGCTCCCCAGACGTTGCGTGGCCGCTTGTCGCACCATTAAATCTCTCGATGGCCCGGTAAACCCAACTCCAAATCCCATCACAGCTAATAAAGGTAAAACCATAGATGTAAGGGGGGCCTGGCTGGCCAGTACACTCGCTGCAAGCGCTGCTGCACCAAGAGATAGCATCACGGTGCGATCGTGCTCGCGTCCCGGTTTTGCATAGAGCCCACCCGCTGCTGTACCCGCTGTGCTTCCAATTAAATATGCAGTGAGACAAAACGCTGTTAAGGAAGGCCCCATTCCATATAGGTGCCCGAGCAGAGGGCTCACATAGTTTTGCAATACTCCAAAGGCAGCTGACGTAAGCAGAAAAAATGTAAAACACATCCAGACGGCAGGTACCCTTAAGAACGAAGGTGTTTTATTGGTATTGGGGGGCTGACTTGCTCCGACCTGTTCATGATTTGTTTGGGTATGTTTTAGGGATTGTGCTGAAGTTTGAATTGGAGAAGGTACTTCAATGAGGCCTCGTGTTTGAATCAAGACTAAGATCGTAGCCAACGCCAACAAAGCAGCTGAAAACGCTGCAGCACGCCATCCAAACGAACCCGCCATCACAGTCATGATCAAAGGAGCTAATACCCACCCAGCATTGCCTGAAAGTGCGTGTGCGGAAAATGCATGCCCTAGCCTGGCAGCAGAGACACGTCTGTTCAGAATGGTGTAATCCGCAGGATGGAAAATGCTATTTCCCAAACCAGCCAGTCCAGCACCTAGCATGAGCATGGGGTAATTCATTGCACATGCAATAAAAATAGCGGATCCGGCTAACATGGCTAAACCAAAGAACAGCACTTTGCTGGCTCCAAAGCGGTCAACTGCAAATCCTGCTAAAGCTTGACCTACTCCCGAGACCACAAAAAAGGTGGTCATCAGGGCCCCGGCCTGAGTGAAGTTCAGACCAAATTCCACCATCAGCCATGGGAAAAGAGGTGGGAGAATGAGATGAAAAAAATGAGAGGTGCCATGGGCGAGCGCGACCACAGATAAAGTGGGATAGTCTTCGCGTGCATCAAGAGTTAATGTGTTCATCAACTGATTTTATCATTGCAGCGTTCAAACGGCTGATTCTCAACATTCGATGGAATGCCGCATAATAGATAACCTTATGTCTTTCACCTCCGTAAATTCCGAAAATCCAATTTTTAAACCCAACCGTTCTGCAGCGGTTCGCTTTGTATTGGTCACTGTGTTCCTAGATGTATTGGGGATAGGCATCGCTATTCCTGTTCTTCCGGCTTTAGTTGGAGAACTTTCCGGTAACCGAGAACTTCAGGCTTGGTGGTACGGAATCCTGGGGGCATGTTATGGACTCATGCAATTTAGCTGCGCACCTTTGCTAGGTGCTTTATCAGATCGATTTGGAAGACGCACTATCTTGCTCATTTCCAGTGCGGGTTTAGGATGTAATTATTTGATTTCAGGTTTAGCTGGAAACTTGCCCACACTTTTATTTGGACGAATGTTGGGTGGCGCAACAGGAGCAAGTATGTCGGTTGCAAGCGCCTATGTTGCCGATACAACTGCCCCAGAGGAGCGCACACGCTGGTTAGGGTTAATTGGTGCTTGTTTTGGGATGGGCTTTGTCTTTGGTCCCATGATCGGTGGCTTGTTGGGGGCGATTGATTTACGCCTACCCTTTTTTGTGGCAAGCGGTTTGGCGCTTCTGAATACCTGCTATGGCTATTTTGTCTTACCGGAAAGCTTAGCTCCAGAAAATCGCAGACCGATCTCGCTTTCTGCGCTCAATCCGTTCGCCGCCTTGCTGGGTCTTGGCAGTATGAAAAATATCAGCGGATTAGTGGTGGTCGTTTTATTTGCTACCTTGGCCCAGCTTATTTTGCAAAGTACTTGGGCGCTGTATACCGCCTTTCGATTTGGTTGGGGTCCACGTAATACAGGTTTAACCTTATTCCTTGTGGGCTTTGTTGCCGTATCGGTTCAAGGAGGCTTGCTCACCCGTCTCACCGCTTGGCTAGGGGAAACTCGGCTTGTGTTGGTAGGGCTTTGCTCTGGCGTGATCGCTTTTACTTTATATGGATTGGCAACCAATGGAAGCGTGATGTATGTTGTCATCGTCGCTAATTTTATGGCCTATAGCGTATCCCCAACCCTTCAGAGTATTGTCTCGCGTTCAGTGCCTGCAGATCGCCAAGGGATGACCATGGGCTCATTGCAAGCCATCAGTAGCCTTATGTATGTCTTTGCGCCGTTGATGGGGACCAGTCTATTGGCCCAAACCAGCCACTTGCCAAGTGATGACCCACGAGTAGGAGGCACATTCTTTTTGTGCGCGGTTTTTCAGTTGATTGCTTTGATCATGGCAGTTCGGTATTTCAAGCAACGTCCAATGATGAACAAGTCCCCTGGAAATTAAATACCTAGCCCCATTCCCCAGTTTTTAGATGCAGAGACTGGAACACAAAAACGTTGAAGAGCCTAGTCTATGGGCACTTCAATGATGGTTTTAATAGTCCAATGATCGGTAGCAGCAGTCAGTCCTCGCCCTATTCCCAGATTAAATACAAAAGGTTTTCGATCTACGTCCAAGGCTAGATAAACTGTATGAGCTTGATTGGAATAAGAATCAAAATGCGAGAATTGTCCTAGCTCAGCATAGTATTCAGTACCTACTGCAATTCCCTCTTTCACATCCCGCGCAATCTTAAACGAAGGACTGAAATCAGGCCCACCGGTTCTTTGTCCTGGTTTCAGGTTTTGTCCAATGACGGGGTTGAATGCAAACAACCATTCTAATTTTTTCCATCCTAATATGGGACGTGTTTCAAGACGATCTTGAGATTGTTCAAAGATTGACTTGACATGTGAAAGCTCAAAATTAATGCCATAGAAAAACGGGTCATCAGCTGTGGCTTTTTGACCAATATACTTCAAACGATACCGAAATCCTGAAAAGCGTTCATCGCCTGCAGGGGTGTGCTCCATTGGAATATAAATGCCCAACTCGAAATGTTCGGAAGCGGCATAAGAGAATTCCAAGGTAGATCGAATGCCATGCGCAGGAACAATTTCCCCGGCGTAATCCGGGGTTCCACGTCCGGATGGGGTAGCGTTGACATGTAACTCCAATCCAAATTCACCGGGCGCATTAATCGCATCATCGTAGACCTGAATTTCATCGATCAGGACGGCATGCGCAGAAAACGAGGAAAGACATAAACTCACACAGGCTAAGACCCAAAAAACATCTTTTTTGGCAAAGCTTGGCAAGGTATTCATGAATACACAATCAATCTAAATAAGCCGGGAACTTAGGCATTACCGCAAAAGATTCGGGTGCATGCTGAATCACAAACCGGGCTTGCGTATTTTTTACAATTTTTTCAATCCGATCCATTGAGGCCAGCGTATCTGCTCGATCTACATTGAACACCGGCATGCGTTTCATCGAACGATTTTCAATGGTGTGATAGAGATCACCGGATAACAACACATTTCCGTTTTTCTTTAGCTTCACCCATAACACTTTGTGCCCGGGCGTATGCCCAGGGGCTGAAAAAATCTTCACAGTGCCATCGCCA
>CAIVHB010000123.1 GCA_903905585.1 uncultured Ferrovum sp.
CGCCGCGCCATTAGCGGGATAAACCGCATAAACAGGAACCGCATTGCGATGCAAACGCGACAGGGCTAAGGTAATCACTGGATCGGCATTCGTCCAATCTGCTTCTAATGTGACTACATTTAGTTTTTTGAATACCTCTGTCACTGCCTCAGAATGAAGTGTGGTGCGTTTATTGACCTGGCAGGAAAGACACCACGCTGCAGTAAAGTCTACAAACACAGCTTGGCCCTGTTGCCGGGCATCGCTCAGCCTTTGCTCGCTATAGGGCAACCAAACTCCTGCTCGTACTTTTGCTGAGGATGAGGGCAGCACCTGCGCAAGATCTTGACCTGACTGATTTGAAGCCTGCGGCAACGATGACTTCGAAGAAAAGCCTAAATCAACTTGTTCATGCAGAGCAGACGGCCACGCAAATAAGAACCCCAGAATCAAAAAAAATAGTGCTAGAGCAACTTGTCTGAGCCTTTGTAACAATGAATGTGCCAGATGATGTTGAGCGCGCCCCCACAACCAGGCCGAAATGGCGATGAAAACCAAACCTACGAGATCAAGTGCCATCGCATCTACACCGCGCTGATGCCCGATAACCCAAATCAACCAAACCACCGTAAAAAACATAGGGAAGGCAAAAAGTTGTTTGAGCAATAACATCCATGCACCCGGGCGAGGAACATAACGTAACCATCCGGGTGAAAGTGCTAAGAGAGTAACGGGTAGCCCAACCCCTAAGCCCATCGCAGTGAAAACACTCATGGAGTAAAGCGGGGATTGACCCAGCGTAAATCCAATTCCAGCCCCCAGAAAAGGAGCGGTACAAGGCGTTGCAACCAATGTTGTCAGCACACCAGAACTAAACGAACCTAAAACTGCGGAGCCACCGCGGCTAGCGCGCTGCTCCAACTCTCCTGCTGCACCTTGCAGCGAAGTACCTAGCTCGAAAACGCCCAAAAAATTCAGCCCCAGCAGCGTAAATAATGCAGTCAATAAGGTCACAAAGTAAGGCGATTGGAGTTGAAAACCCCAACCAATCGTCGCCCCAGCCGACTGAAGAACCAAAAGAATTCCTGCGAGTACCCAGAACGAAAGCAGGACACCCAATAAAAAAGTAAATCCATGCTTTGCAAGTTGTGATCGTGGCGCGTCGCGTTCACCCAATAATGCAAACACCTTAATCGAAAGTACTGGCAAAACACAGGGCATCAGATTCAGGAGCAAGCCCCCAACGAATGCAAACACCAGGGCAGTGAGCCAAGTAGTAAGGGAACCAGACGAACTGTCGCTCGCAGATCTCACTAGCAATTCAAGTTCAGCCTCTTCAGGAACACATTGCTCAGCGCATACCAGCCATTTCACTTTGGCATGCAAGGGCACATCACCCTTGTAATCGGAGGCTACAGAAATAGGGATCATTAAAGTGACCTTACCCGCATAACCGTAGCTCACTAGCTTTGCTTGAGTGAACCGCGTTGGCTCAGGCCATTCAATATCTCCTGCCGTTACTCCAGTTGGAAGAGTCCATTTAATCCGCGTGGGAAGACCTACATCGCCAGGGTTTTTATAGTAAGTGTGCCAACCAGGAATACTGGTGAGTGTCACTTCGGCCTTCAAATCTTTTCCAATAGCGTACTTTTCCGGCGTCGTCGTCAGTACAACGGAGGCGTGCTCCGTACTCAGAGAACTTGAAACACCATTTTGGGCAAACCCGATTGAAGGGGAGAATGCAAGGATCAAACCAAGGAAAACAAGCTGAGATACAGCAAGAAATTGAAAAAAGAAAAAGAGTCGCTTAGATAACAATTTCATGCTGACGCTGTCCTTGCAGAAACTTCTGATACACGCGCTAACAATCCGGATGATCGTTGAGTGGGCGTTTGAATAGCCAAACGTAAAGTCTTTTCATTTGAAATCAGTAACACGCTTTGCTTAGCCCGAGTGATGCCTGTGTAAAGCAACTCACGCGTGATCAACTGTAAAGGGAGTGCATTTGGAAAGACCACGGCAACGTGCTCGAGTTCCGAGCCCTGTGATTTGTGTATTGTCATGGCATAAGCAGTTTCATGCAGCGGAAGACGAACTGGGGCATAGCGACGCTCCATATCTTGAAGAGCAGGGTCCTCAATTGAAGGAAAGCATACCTGTAAGTCTCCCTCAGGGCCGACTAAGGCAATCCCAATATCACCGTTAAATAACTTGAGTTGCGCATCATTGCGCAAAATCATCACTGGGCGCCCA
>CAIVHB010000124.1 GCA_903905585.1 uncultured Ferrovum sp.
TCCGGCTATCTATTCAGGCGTGAAAAAAAGTGGCAAACACGAGGCTTTAGCGGACGTGCATGAATCCATTGAAGAGCTGCGCTACTACCGACAAGCCTTATTTCCTGCGATGCCTTCCATGACTGAGCCGGTTGCCTAGGGTTGAGTCGAGCTTGCGTTGAGATGCATTGTTTTGCGCACGATGGGGTAGCACAGTCCCGCTTCTGCGCAACCCTGCCAGATCGCTTCTATTTCGATTTGGGAGGGATTGATGGAAATGCCTTGTTTGGGGTGAAGAGTGCCAGGGTTCATGCGTGCCGAGATGGTGACCGAATCGCGATAAATGGTGTGCACCCCGCCTAGATAAGGATCAACGAGGCGTTGACCTGCTGGTAATTCCAGATTTCCTAATGTTGGGCTGGCGGCGTCTGGGCTGGCGGCGTCTGGGCTGGCGGCGTCTGGGCTGGCAAGCTTGAGCGTGAGCTTAAAACGATCTTGGTACAGATAACATCCCGGTGCAATGGTGAATGCCCCTCGAACCACTTTGCCATCGTAAGACCACTTCACTTGGAAGGCTTGGTCAACAGAAGGGAAGACGTTTATGTCTTGAGCGGATGAGCCGGTGGATGTGCTTTTTGCCGAGTGAAGCGGGTTGGAGGCTTCAGGTGTGTTATCTAGAATGCCGCTGAATGCATTCGGCGTGAGCGCGACCACCATGATCACGCTCAATAGTGCTTTAGCACTGTGCCATACGGTTTTTGATTGTGGTGCGTTGATGCCTTGAGCATGGGGTTGATGGCGTGCCGACTGTGGGTAATTCATCCCATTTATTCCTCAAATGTTTTTAGCGACCACTCTACATGCTCCTTCACGACGGCGTCAGGGTGAATGTTCAGTGCGTTTTGTAATGCTGCTTTGGCCGCATTTGTTTTGGGGCCATTGCCAATGGCCACAGCGATATTTCTGATCCAACGTGGATAGCCAATACGGCGAATGGGCGAACCTGCCAATCGCTCGTTGAATTCTTGTTCGGTCCAGGCAAACAATTCGAGTAAGCTTGCGGCGTCTAGGTTCTCGCGCTTGGTAAAGTCTTCAGGCGTGGTCTGAGGCTCAGGGTCTTTGTTCCATGGGCAAAACAATTGGCAATCATCGCAGCCATAGATGCGATTACCCATTAAGGGCCTGAGTGCTTCCGGGATAGAGCCGGGATGCTCAATGGTGAGGTATGAAATACATTTGCGCGCATCAACTTGATATGGGGCAAATATCGCTTGGGTGGGGCAGGCATCTATGCAAGCGCTGCAACTACCACAATGTTGGGTGGTGGGGGAGTCGATGGGGAGTGGCAGTGAGGTAAATATCTCCCCTAAAAAAAACCATGAGCCTTCGGTGCGATTGAGTAATAGTGTGTGTTTGCCTTTCCAGCCAAGGCCTGATTGCGCTGCGATTTCTACTTCCATCACGGGGGCACTGTCACAGAATACGCGTCCTGGGGGCGCACCCGTCAGTTCGCTCAGGGTGCGCGCTAGCTTGGCTAAGCGATGGCGCATCACCTTGTGGTAATCGCGGCCTAGGGCATAGCGCGAAACATAAGCGCGTTCTTTGTCTTGCAGGATGTGTTGAGCAGGTGCACCGTTTTCAGCGAGGTAAGGCAGGCTGACGCTGATCACGCGTACCGTGCCTGGAACCAGTCGATGTGGGGCAGCGCGTTTTTCATGATTGCGCTCAAACCACTTCATCTCACCATGATGGCCGGCCGCTAGCCATGCTTTCAGCGCTTCTGAGGCTTTGCTTAAATCCGGCGCGCTAATCCTCAGCCCAGAAAATCCCAAGCGTTGGGCTTCTTCATCAAGTTGTTGGCGTACATCTAAAAGTGAGCGTTGAGTGTTCATGATCAAAGTATATAGATAAGTTTTAGCCTATTAGACTTGCGGGGGCAGCGCTTGTGTGATTGCATACCTCCCGTGGTATCCAATCCTTCCCTTCCTTCTTCTGCAGTGTGGCGCTGCCTGCCTAACCTCGATGCAACTGAGGCGTTGGGGCGGGCATTGGTGCCTATGCTGTTGCCCGGAGCGCTGGTAGCGCTTGAGGGCCCGCTGGGTAGCGGTAAAACTGCCTTGGTTCGCGCTATGCTTAGGAGCTGGGGATTCAATGGGCGTGTGAAGAGCCCAAGCTATACCTTGGTTGAGCACTATGATTTTGATGGCTTTGTCGTGTGCCATTTTGATTTTTATCGTTTTAATGAAGTGCTTGAGGCAGATCAGGCGGGATTTCGTGAGCACTTTAATGATCATACGATCTGTATTGTGGAATGGCCGGATCGCGCGGAGCGGTGGTTGCCAGTGGCGGATATTAAAGTGCAGTGGTTTCCCGTTGATGAAGGCCGTGTCGTGTGTATTTGTTCACAAAAAGGGCTGGTTATATCAGAAGATTTACCTGGCATACCTCATCAAGAGATTCAACAAGGTGCTTAACACGGATCTATTCAGATTTGTTTTTTTGGTGGCTTTTTTAGCAGGGCTATCTTGTGCTACGCCTGCTGCACCCTTGGATTCAGGTTCTGGCGGCACGGGTTTGACTGTGCCTGGTTTCATTCAGACTGCCCCGCCCAACAATCCCAGCGCAACGAATTCGGTATTGTCTTCTCTTTTGGGGGCCCGGCTGTGGCCTGCGCATGACTACACGCGTTTAACGCTAGAAGCGCGCAGCCCCATTAAATGGAATTTGTTTGCGATTGATGCGCCTGATCGACTGGTTTTAGATATTGAAGGGATTGAGCCCAATGCGGTGACCGATAGCTTAGCCAGCCGCGTCAAAGGGGATGACCCTTGGGTGCGATCCATTCGCGTGGGGCGGTTTAAACCAGGTACCTTGCGAATCGTATTGGATCTTAAAGCTCCAGTAAAACCTTCGGCTTCCTTGCTTGAGCCTGCAGGGGATTATGGCTACAGATTAGTGCTTGATATTTATCCAGTAGAGGGGAGTGATCCTATCCTTGTCCTTTTGGAATCTAAGGATAGCGCTAAACCCCAGCAGAATAGGCCTGCCGAATTGAAAGCGGGCGCGAACACAACGCTGGACAGGTCATTCCCGGAGAACAAATCGCCAGAAACAAAGCAGCCCAGTACAAAACCCGCAGAAGGGCAGCCTGGTGAGCCTCCTCCGGTCAGCCTGTTAGAGAGTCAGTTAGTGACCATTGCGGTAGACGCTGGACATGGCGGGGAAGACCCTGGGGCGCATGGTGAAGGCGGTACACTGGAAAAAGAAGTGACCTTACTGATCGCGAAACGGGTGAAAGCAAAAATAGATGCAGAGCCGGGAATGCGGGCGGTATTGGTGCGGGATGGGGATTACTTTATTCCCCTATTGGGAAGAACCCTTAAGGCGCGGCAATTCAGAGCGGATGTGTTTGTATCGATTCATGCTGATGCCTTTATCAATCAAGAAGCCAGAGGTTCATCGGTATTCATTTTGTCGGAGCGTGGCGCGAGTTCGGTTGCGGCGCGTTGGTTAGCGAATAAAGAAAACCAGGCCGATTTGATTGGCGGGGTGAATATACATGCCCGTGATCCGTATCTTGCTCAGACTTTATTTGACCTCTCACAAACCGCCACTATTCAAGATAGTCAGCGCCTTGCACGATATGTTCTGAAAGAACTGAGTGGTTTAAATCGCTTGCATAAAGGCGAAGTGGAGCAGGCAGGCTTTGCCGTGCTGAAATCCCCTGATATTCCTTCCATCTTGGTAGAGACGGCATTCATCACCAATCCCGATGATGAAAAACGTTTAACTGATGAACGCTATCAAGATGAGTTGGCCACTACTTTGGTACGCGGCTTGAAAAGATATGTGATTGCGCACCCGCCTCCTGGTAAGGCGCGTTTGTCCTCCTCGGTTAAAAATAAATCCCAATGAAACGTATTCAGGCTTTAAGCCCCGCCCTGATTGCTCAGATCGCCGCAGGCGAGGTAGTAGAACGACCGGCCTCTGCTTTGAAAGAATTGATAGAGAACAGCCTAGATGCGGGCGCCAAAGAGGTTTCTGTTTTTCTGGATGAGGGTGGAATACGCGGAATACGAGTAGAAGATGATGGCCACGGTATTGCTAAGGATGATTTATTGTTAGCGATGACCTCGCACGCCACCAGCAAAATTGAATCCTTAGAGGACCTAGAGCACGTGGCGAGTTTGGGTTTTCGTGGTGAAGCCTTGGCGAGTATTGCTGCAATTGCAGATGTGCGCGTTTTAACGCGCACCGAAGAAGATACGCAAGCTTGGCGTATTCGGTCTTCGGGGGGGCGCATGGGTGAGATTGAA
>CAIVHB010000125.1 GCA_903905585.1 uncultured Ferrovum sp.
ACGTGGTGATAGCCCGCAAGGGTTAATTGACTGCGGAATGCTTCTTGAGGCAAAGGCTTCCCCTTGAAAACCTCAAAGGTTCGGGCCGCGAGATATTCTCGTGGTGCCAAGCGATACATGGCTGTTGCAACGGGTACGATCAATGCCTGGCATTTTCCTGTCGCAATATGCCATAGCGTGGCTAAGCGCTCTGAAATCAAATCTTGGTGTGGTGAAAAGCCATCGTAGGGAAGCGTTTCCCAGTCTGGAAGTAAGTGCACACTTTGTTCTGGTGCAAACCAGGATATTTCCTCAAGAAGTCTCTGGCCATGCCAGGCACTGGCAGTCAAGATGACTAAGGGGCGTGATTGGCCTGTCAGCAGTTGAGCAAGACTTAAAGCGTCCGAGCAACCGCTTCCCTCTGGCAAGCGCAATCGGCTGCCAGGTTTTAATAGTTTGGGTGGAAGGTCAGTAAAAGACATAAGCGGGACGGATTATACGTGCTGTGGGCCAGCAGAATCCGTCCCTATGTGCAAAAGAGTTACTTTGTAACGACAGGAATGCTGGCTATCTTGTTTTTCCATTCGGCAGGGCCAGTGATATGTACGGATTCACCTCTGGAGTCAACCGCCACCGTAACAGGCATGTCTTTGACATCAAATTCATAGATGGCTTCCATACCCAGATCAGCAAAGGCCACCACCCGAGAAGATTGAATGGCTTTGGATACCAGATAGGCGGCACCTCCGACTGCCATCAAATACACGCTATGGTGATCGCGGATAGCATCTATTGCTTCTGGGCCGCGCTCGGCTTTGCCTACCATCCCAAGTAAACCTGTTTTCTCAAGCATCATTCGCGTGAACTTATCCATGCGTGTGGCCGTGGTAGGGCCTGCGGGACCAACGACTTCCTCGCGGACAGGATCGACCGGGCCAACGTAGTAAATAAAGCGGCCAGTGAAATCTACTCCTGGGGGTAAGCCCTCGCCTTTGGCAAATAAATCTGCAATGCGCTTGTGCGCAGCATCGCGTCCTGTGAGAAGTTTGCCATTGAGTAACAATGTTTCTCCAGGTTTCCATGAGGCCACTTCAGCCGCTGTGACAGTGTCTAAATGCACCTTGCGAGCGCTGGGGCTGGGTGCCCAGGTGATGTCAGGCCAGTCAGAGAGTGAGGGAGGGGTAATCAATGAAGGCCCCGATCCATCTAAGACAAAATGGGCGTGACGGGTTGCCGCGCAGTTGGGGATCATTGCAACGGGCAGTGAAGCAGCGTGGGTGGGGTAATCAAGGATTTTTACATCAAGAACGGTGGTTAATCCGCCCAAGCCTTGTGCGCCAATGCCCAAGGCGTTCACTTTTTCGTAGAGTTCAATACGTAATTCTTCAACGCGATTCTCTGGGCCGCGCGCTTTAAGAAGATGCATATCGATGGGTTCCATCAGAGATTCCTTAGCCATCACCATTGCTTTCTCTGCGGTACCCCCAATCCCAATACCAAGCATTCCTGGTGGGCACCATCCAGCCCCCATCAAGGGCACGGTTTTAAGGACCCAATCCACAATAGAGTCGGATGGGTTCAGCATCACAAATTTACTTTTATTTTCTGATCCTCCGCCTTTTGCTGCAAGAGAGATCTCTACGGTATTACCCGGTACCATCTCTACATGCACCACAGCTGGAGTATTGTCTTTCGTATTGGCTCGGCGACCAGCAGGGTCAGCCACAATAGAAGCTCGCAACTTATTATCGGGATGCCTATACGCCCTGCGCACCCCTTCATTAATCATGTCCTGAAGAGATAATGTCGCATCCCACTCAACGCTCATGCCAACTTTAACAAAGACAACAACAATGCCAGTATCTTGGCAAATGGGGCGATGGCCTTCAGCGCACATTCTTGAATTGGTGAGGATTTGAGCCATCGCATCTTTGGCTGCAGGGGAAGTTTCTCGCTGATAGGCTTCACCTAAAGCTTGAATATAGTCCAAAGGGTGATAGTAAGAAATGTATTGCAATGCGTTAGCAACGCTTTCTATTAAATCGTTTTCCCAAATCACACTCACGAATGCTCTCCCTAAAATTTAGTGATCAATGAGTGAATTATACTGTGGAGGGCTCAAGATCGCTTTCTTTGCTTTTTACGATACCTCCTAAGGGAATTGGCAAATTACCCAAAAGGAGATTTGTAGCGATATACTTTGATTAGGTGGATGGGAGAGGCATTGATAGTCCATTAAATAAGAGAAATGAATGGCATTACCTAGATGTAATGTCTTAACTAAAAACGACAGGTAGGAGAATACAATGAGCACCAGTAGCGTTGAATCCGTATTGCACGAGAATCGTGTGTTTCATCCACACGAATCTTTTGTGGCCCAAGCGAATCTTTCGGGAATGCATGCCTACCATGCACTATGTGCCGAAGCAGAAAAAGACTACGGTGGCTTTTGGGGTAATCAAGCCCGAAAGCATATTCATTGGCACAAACCCTTCACTACAACGCTCGATGAGTCGAATGCGCCGTTTTATAAATGGTTTGAAGATGGCCAATTGAATGTTTCATACAACTGCTTAGATCGCCATCTCGCCACCCGCGGAAATAAGACAGCCATTATTTTTGAAGGTGATGACGGATCGGTCATTCACGTTACTTATAAAGAACTGCATTCACGTGTATGCCGTTTTGCCAATACCTTAAAATCTTTAGGAGTCGCCAAAGGTGACCGTGTAGTGATCTATCTGCCTATGAGTGTTGAGGCGGTGGTGGCCATGCAAGCTTGTGCTCGAATTGGTGCCATTCACTCGGTAGTGTTTGGTGGGTTTTCCTCCAAAAGTTTACATGAGCGGATTGTGGATGCAGGAGCGGTATTGGTCATTACTTCTGACGGCCAATTCCGCGGTGGTAAAGCACTCCCACTGAAGCCTGCTGTAGACGAAGCAATGTCTATGGGAGGGGTAGAGTCAGTAAAATCTGTAGTGGTCTATCGCCGAACAGGTGCTGAATGCGCATTCAACCCTTCTGTCGATAAATGGTGGCATGACGTAGAAGCGGGTCAGTCGGATCAGTGTGAGCCAGAATTGGTTGGCGCTGAGCACCCTCTGTTCATTTTGTATACATCTGGTTCCACAGGCAAACCTAAGGGAGTGCAGCATTCAAGTGGTGGTTACTTACTGGGTGCGATGGCCAGTTTGCATTGGGTTTTTGACCTGAAGGAAAACGATGTGTTCTGGTGCACGGCTGATGTGGGTTGGATTACAGGTCACTCTTATGTCGCCTACGGCCCTCTCGCCTCAGGTTGCACCCAAGTGATTTTCGAAGGTGTGCCAACCTATCCCGATGCTGGGCGTTTTTGGAAAATGATTCAGGATCACAAGGTCACTATTTTCTATACGGCACCCACTGCAATTCGTTCATTGATCAAAGCAGGCGGCGATTTGCCAAAGCAATATGATTTGTCTTCCCTGCGATTGCTGGGTTCGGTGGGTGAGCCAATCAACCCTGAAGCTTGGATGTGGTACTACAACGTTGTGGGGGGGGGGCGCTGTCCTATAGCGGATACTTGGTGGCAAACCGAAACGGGTAGCCACATGATCTCACCGATTCCCGGCGTCGTGCCGCTCAAGCCAGGCTCCTGCACCTTTCCACTGCCCGGCATCATGGCCGACATCGTAGATGAAGTAGGTCATGACGTAGAAAAAGGTAAAGGGGGCTTCTTAGTCATTAAGCGCCCGTTCCCGTCACAGGTTCGTACGCTATGGAATGATCCAGAGCGTTTCAAGTCAGCTTACTTCCCGGCAGAACTGAAAGGCTACTACCTTGCAGGGGATTCCGCTAATCGCGATCTAGATGGCTATTTCTGGATCATGGGGCGGATTGATGATGTGCTAAATGTCTCGGGTCACCGTTTGGGAACAATGGAAATTGAGTCAGCCTTGGTGGGGAACCCCCTAGTAGCAGAGGCCGCTGTGGTGGGTCGTCCTCATGAAATCAAAGGTGAAGCAGTGGTGGCTTTTGTTGTGTTGAAAGGAAGTCGTCCTGAAGGGGATGCAGCCAAAAAAATCGCTGCCGAACTGCGTGATTGGGTAGGCCGTGAGATTGGGCCGATTGCCAAGCCAGATGAGATTCGTTTTGGAGATAATCTTCCCAAGACGCGTTCTGGAAAAATCATGCGTCGTTTGCTTCGCTCCTTAGCTAAGGGTGAGGAGATCACGCAAGATACTTCAACGCTTGAAAACCCTGGCATTCTTGATCAATTAAAAGAAGCAATTAAGTAATTCTTCTCATATCAGGCTGATGGGGCTTTTCGCCCTGTCAGCCATGATTCATACTTCAGACCTCTTCTTAAATCAGATGCGTCTGACCTTCCCTTGAAAATTCTTCATCGCTACATTGCTCGCGAAGTGCTATTGGGGATCGGCCTCGTATTTTTAGGCCTGGTGCTACTGTTTGCCTTCTTCGATCTCATCCATGAATTAAATGATCTGGGCCATGGTAACTACACCGTTGGCCGCATGTTTGTATATGTTTTACTGGCTATGCCAGCGCATGCCTATGAGCTTTTTCCGATTTCTGCTTTGGTGGGAACCTTGTATGGACTATCCAACTTGTCTCAGTATTCTGAAATCACGGTCATGCGGGCTGCTGGTATGTCAAAGCGCCAGTTGGGTCTGGCCATTGGTCGTGTGGGTTTGCTGTTGGTGGCGATCAGCTTTGTTGTTGGCGAATGGATTATGCCTATTTCTGAAAGCGCCGCACAACAATGGCGTTTGACTGCTTTAAATTCCCTGGTGGCCACCCAATTTCGTTCAGGATTATGGGTTAAAGATGAGAAGAGTTTTGTAAATATCCAAGAGATTCTTCCCGATTCCACTTTGCGAGGCATCAAAATTTATGCTTTTGATCAAGGTTCTAGATTGAAATCCATTCGATTTGCCGAACGCGGAGAGTATTCAAGTTTGGAAGGAACTTGGAAGCTAAGCAATGTCACAGAGACCCTCTTTGAGGGCGATAGAGCCAAGTTAGCCCGTAGTGCTGATCAGGCATGGCAATCTATGCTGACGCCCTCTGTCTTGTCTGTTTTGCTGGTCGAACCTGAACAGATGTCCCTATGGAATCTTTTTACCTATATCAAGCATCTGCGTGAAAACCAGCAACGTACAACGCGCTTTGAAATTGCTCAGTGGAGTAAAGCGCTCTATCCCTTTGGGATCATCGTGATGATGTGGTTAGCGATGCCGTTTGCAATGTACCGATCGCGTTCTGGCGGATTTGGTCGACAGATTATGTTGGGTATAGGCCTGGGGCTGAGCTTTTATCTCACCATTAGATTGTTTTCATTCCTAGGCGAGTTGAATAATTGGAGTCCTTGGGTGAGCACCTTGGCGCCAAATGTCGCCTTTCTCCTGATGACCATTGTTTTAGGAAGATGGATGGAACGAAGAGCCTAGAGACACAAGGCGTGTTCCTAACATTCGGTCATGCAGAAATTGCTTTTCTCTGTCAAATAAGGCCCAGAGAATGTGCGCGCCTCCCAACCCCCAGCCTGCGCCCACTAAAACTAGTCTGAGTAACGCGCGATCTAAGCCAATCGAACTCCCATCCTGATTGCATAAACGCAAGCGCCAAGTCTTCATGGGGAGTGTTTGGCCTCCATGCGTCCAGAACCATAAGTAATAGCTCGAAACCACGGCTAACACCCAAATGCGTGTAAATACTTGTCCTTCATGACCATCAAGACCTATTCCCTTGCCCAGAGGAACCAAGAGAAATCCAGCTAACATTAAAACGCCAGCCAGCAATAGGAGATCATAAAAACCGCTGCACACTCTTCTGAAAAAAGAGGGAGATTGATAGGTTAACAGAGGTTGAAGGGAGTCTGAACCCAAAATCTAGCGGGCGGGAGAAGAAGAAGGACTTGCGGGTATGACTGCTGCTGATGCAGGGCTTGAATCTGCTGCGGGCCCTTTTTCCTCTTGCCAACGCTTCTTGAGTTCTTCCCGCTTGTCTTTTGGAAGATCGTGATATTTCTTATATGTTTCGCGTGCTTCTTTTCGTTGCTCGTAGGGTAGTTTAGTCCATTCAGGAAGTTGCTCACGAAATCGAGCTTGCTCATTTGGGCTAAGCTTAGGATAGTGCCTGGCCGCATTCACTAATCGTTGACGTTGAAAAGCCGGCATTTGATCCCAATCAGGGGCAACAGGGGTTAATACCCCCTTAATTTCAGGTGGCAAAGATTCCCAGCGAGGTCCTGCATAAGGCGTTGGGGCTGCATAGCATGGCTGCACCCCTAATTCAAATAGGTTAGCAGCAAGTAATAATGTTAGTGCGAGCCGTTTAACCATTCTTTAAAGTCTGGCTGAGTAAAAGTGGAAATAGGCAACTCACTCGATAACATTTTTGCGTCGAGTAAGCCTTGCTCTGATTCTTCCGTATCACTATTAAGGCGCTGCCAAGTCAACATGCCGATAATTAAACTCATCACTAATAAAACAATAAAAGCAGTGCGAGTATGGTGTAGTTGACCGTTTTCATGATTTTTATCATCATGAAAGCCCAGTACCCCCTGTTTTCCAGAGATATGCTGAGCCATCACTAACTGACGATCCGCAACGGCAGCAGCAGACAAAGCCTGACGACGAATGTCAGACAAACGTTGCAATGTCATGCCATCAATCTGTTTCGTGCTCAGATTGAGGTGATCACGAATTTTTTTGGCAAAATCTAGTTCAGTCATAATTTAATTCCTCTCGCCTTCAATGTTGAGGACAAGGCGTGAACTGCACGGGAGCAATGGGTTTTAACGCTGCCTTCAGAACATCCCATTGCAGCGGCGGTCTCAGCGACATCTAATTCTTCCCAATAACGCAGCAAGAAAGCTTCTCGTTGACGTGCTGGAAGTTTTTCTAGCGCACTTTCAATTTCTGCCAGAGTTTGTTGTTGTAATACATTGGATTCTGGCGTAGCCCCAGGATGATCATCTTGAAGGCTTTCCAGCATTTCCATGACATCTTGTTCGTCTTCGGTATCTTTGGAAAAGAAAGAAGAAAATGGGCGTGTCCAAGTATTTCTTACTTTCTGACGCCGAAAAAAATCATTAATTGTGTTTTGTAATATGCGTTGAAAAAGCATGGGTAGCTCTTCCGTGGGCCGGTCCGGGTAGCGTTCTGTCAGCTTGAGCATGGCGTCTTGGACGATATCCAAAGCAGCACCTTCTTCGCGCACGGCGTACAGGGCTTGTTTAAATGCCCTGCGTTCCACGCTGGCAAGGAAGTCAGAGAGTTCCTGATAAGAGGCCAGTTTATGATCCTTTCATTGGGGTTATGAATGCAACGTCTGACGCTAATGTCAGTTTAATCTGGATCTCTGAAGCGTGCATCAAAACATCATCACCTTGACCTAAGCAAAATCAGGCCTTATTGTTACTGGTTCACACTTAATTATATAAAGGCCCCGTAAATTTTGCGGAGGTCATTGAAGGCTTTTCCATGCAACTCTCTGGCGCAGAAATTACCTTACGCTGTTTGGCAGAAGAAGGGGTTGAATATCTCTTTGGATATCCAGGCGGTGCAGTTTTATACATTTACGACGAAATTTTTAAGCAGGACAAGGTAAAGCATATCCTGGTTCGGCATGAGCAAGCAGCGATTCACGCAGCCGATGGTTATGCCCGTTCGTGCGGTCGGCCTGGTGTGGCAATTGTTACAAGCGGTCCGGGTGTCACCAATGCTGTGACGGGGATCGCTACCGCCTACCTCGATTCCATTCCCATGGTGATCATTAGTGGTCAGGTACCCACCCGAGCTATAGGGCTAGACGCATTCCAAGAAGTGGATACAGTGGGTATCACTCGCCCTTGCGTGAAGCACAATTTCCTCGTTAAAGATGTAAACGAGTTGGCGACAACCATCAAAAAGGCTTTTTATGTGGCCACTTCAGGTCGTCCAGGTCCTGTGCTCGTGGATATTCCTAAGGATGTGAGTCAGCATTTGGCTGAATATAGCTACCCTTCATCAGTGACCATGCGATCCTATAATCCTGTAATTAAAGGGCATGCAGGTCAGATTAAGAAAGCGGTTCAGATGTTGCTTGAAGCCAAGCGTCCCATGATCTATGCGGGCGGTGGAGTGATTTTGGGGGATTCTTCACATCTACTGACCCAGATTGTTCGAGAATTGGGTTACCCCTGCACCAATACCTTAATGGGACTAGGCGCCTATCCTGCCACCGATAAACTGTTTGTGGGTATGTTGGGGATGCACGGTACCTATGAAGCGAATCTGGCAATGCAAAATTGCGACGTATTGCTCGCAATTGGCGCACGATTTGATGATCGTGTGATAGGTAACCCTGAGCATTTCTTTCAGTCAGGTCGTCGCATTATTCATGTAGATATTGATCCATCTTCGATTTCTAAACGCGTAAAAGTAGATGTGCCAATAGTTGGCAACATTGCTGATGTCGCTGAAGAAATGTTGAAACAATTGCATGCATCCGATGCGAAGCCGGACGCTCAAGCCTTAGCTGCTTGGTGGAAGCAAATCGAAGAATGGCGCAGTCGCGACTGCTTGCGTTTTGATCGAAGCAATACAGAAATTATCAAACCTCAGGCAGTGGTAGAGAAACTGTATGAAGTGACCAATGGTGATGCCTATATTACTTCTGATGTGGGGCAGCACCAAATGTGGGCTGCACAGTATTATAAGTTTGATAAACCCCGTCGCTGGATTAACTCCGGAGGCCTCGGAACAATGGGGTTTGGATTGCCTTCAGCGATGGGTGTGCAGTTTGCTTTCCCCAACGACATGGTTGCTTGCGTAACCGGTGAAGCAAGCATCCAGATGTGTATCCAGGAACTCTCTACCTGTAAGCAATATCATCTACCGATTAAGATTGTGAACCTGAATAATCGTTATCTAGGGATGGTGCGGCAGTGGCAAGAGCTCCAACACGGAAATCGTTATTCTGAATCCTATATGGAAGCACTTCCTGACTTTGTAAAACTCGCTGAAAGCTATGGTCATGTAGGCATGAAAATTGAAAAGCCCTCAGATGTAGAAGGTGCTTTGCGTGAAGCTTTTGCATTAAAAGATCGCACGGTATTTTTAGATTTCCAAACTGATCAAACTGAAAACGTATTCCCGATGGTGCCTGGTGGTAAAGGCCTGAGCGAAATGATCTTGGGCTCTGAGGATTTATAACATGCGACACATTCTCTCTCTCCTCCTAGAAAACGAAGCCGGCGCTTTATCACGTGTTGCAGGGTTGTTTTCTGCACGCGCCTACAATATTGAATCCTTAACGGTGGCACCCACCGAAGATCCAACCCTGTCTCGTATGACCATTGTGACTTCAGGTTCGGATGATGTGATTGAGCAAATTACCAAGCAGCTCAATAAATTGATCGAAGTCGTAAAGGTTTTCGATCTAAACGAAGGACGTCATATCGAACGCGAATTGATGTTGGTGAAAATTCGCTCTGAAGGTAAAGATCGCGAAGAAATCAAGCGCACTGCAGATATCTTTCGTGGGCGCGTGATCGATGTGACCGATCGTATCTACACCATTGAGTTGACGGGAACGCGAGATAAGTTAGACGCCTTCCTAGAAGCAATCGATAGCGCACAGATTTTAGAAACCGTGCGTACAGGTGCCTCTGGCATCGGAAGGGGAGAATGGATTCTTCGGGTCTGAGTCTCTCAATAGCTAAAACCTTTAATCCCTCATTCAACAATACCGCACATACGGAGCAAAGATTCTCATGAGCATGCAGGTTTATTACGAAAAAGACGCCGATCTCTCCCTGATTAAAGGCAAGAAGGTCACCATCATTGGCTATGGTTCACAAGGCCATGCCCACGCTAACAACCTTAAAGACTCTGGTGTTGATGTCACCGTTGCGCTGCGCGCAGGGGGTGCTTCATGGAAGAAAGCAGAGGCAGCTGGACTGAAGGTTAAAGAAGTTGCTGATGCAGTGAAGAGTGCTGACTTGGTGATGATTTTATTGCCTGATGAAAGTCAGCCTGAGGTCTACAAAACCCAAATCGAACCAAATATCAAAGCGGGTGCTGCGTTGGCTTTTGCACATGGCTTTAATGTGCACTTTGGTCAGATCATTCCCCGTGCTGATATCGATGTCATTATGATTGCACCTAAAGGTCCTGGCCATTTAGTACGTTCTACCTACACACAAGGCGGCGGGGTGCCTTCTCTGATCGCAGTGGCACAAGATTCCAGTGGTCGTGCACGCGATGTAGCCCTCTCCTATGCAGCCGCAAACGGTGGTGCGCGTGCAGGTGTAATCGAAACCAGCTTCCGCGAAGAAACCGAAACCGACTTGTTTGGAGAACAAGCTGTGTTATGTGGTGGCGCTACCGCCCTGGTTGAGGCCGGTTTTGATACTTTGGTTGAAGCAGGCTATGCACCCGAGATGGCATACTTCGAGTGCTTGCACGAACTCAAGCTGATCGTTGATCTGATGTATGAAGGGGGTATCGCTAACATGCGTTATTCGATTTCAAATACAGCAGAGTACGGTGATTTAACACGCGGTCCTCGTATCGTGAACGAAGCTACCCGTGCTGAAATGAAAAAAATTCTGCACGAAATCCAATCTGGTCAGTTTGCTAAAGAATTCATTCTTGAAAATCGTGCAGGTGCGCCCTCAATGCATGCCATGCGCCGACTAGGTCGTGAACATGCTATTGAAAAAGTGGGTGCTAAGTTGCGTGGAATGATGCCTTGGATTTCTAAAAACAAGCTTGTTGATCAAACCAAGAACTGATTTGTCACAAGCTCACTATCCGCATCCTATTATTGCCCGTGAAGGATGGCCCTATGTAGGGCTGTCTTTTGCTTTAGCACTCATTGTAAGTCTTAATATTGGAATGCTTTGGGCTCTGCCATTCTGGTTGATAGCCTTATTCGTTTTACAGTTTTTTAGAGATCCACCCAGGCTGGTTACGGCAGCTAAAAATGTGGTGGTTTCTCCGGCCGACGGTCGTGTGATTGCCGTGATGCCAATCAATGACCCATGGCTGAACCGACCGTCGATCAAAGTCAGTGTGTTCATGAATGTATTTAATGTGCATTCCAATCGTAGCCCTGTGGATGGCAAGGTTTTTCAAGTCAGTTACCATCCCGGTCTTTTTGTGAATGCAGATTTTGATAAAGCCTCTGAACACAATGAGCGCAACGCCTTGTGTATCCGTACCACCAGCGGCTATGACATTACTTGCGTGCAAGTGGCGGGGCTCATTGCGCGTCGCATTCTGTGCTACGTTGATGTGGGTGCGGCCTTGACCCGGGGTGAGCGTTATGGATTTATTCGTTTTGGTTCGCGGGTAGATCTGTATCTTCCAACCCATGCCCATATTCGAGTGGCTATTGGGGATACGGTGAGTGCAGCGCTGACTGCCATCGCTGATTTACCTGAGGCCTAAGGCTAAAAATGGATGAACCGGTTTCTGACTCTTTATTGAATCAGGCACGTCGTCGCCGCGGTATTTATCTTTTACCCAATCTCTTCACTACGGCTGCGCTGTTCTCTGGATTTTTTGCGATTGTGCAGGCCATGAATGGAAACTTTGTTGATTCTGCCCAGGCCATTTTTGTGGCGATGATATTGGATGGTCTAGACGGCCGTGTGGCACGTCTGACTCGAACTCAAAGCGCCTTCGGAGCGGAATACGACAGCCTCTCAGATATGGTCTCGTTTGGCGCAGCCCCAAGCTTGTTAATGTATGAATGGGCTCTGCGAGGCATGGGCAAATTGGGTTGGTTGGCTGCCTTTGTATTCTGTTGTGGAGCCGCGTTGCGCTTGGCGCGATTTAACACCCAGATCGGTATTGCTGATAAACGTTATTTTATGGGCCTGCCAAGCCCTGCCGCTGCGGCCTTAATTGCCGGCCTAGTTTGGGTAGCGCATGGTGACTATCAAGTGTTGGGTCGGGACATGCAATGGTTTGCCTGGGGTTTGACGTTGTTTGCAGGGCTCACCATGGTCTCAAATATAAAATTTTATAGCTTTAAAGACATCAATCTGCGCCGGGCCGTGCCGTTCTGGATGGTTCTGGTTGTAATGCTATTATTTGTGGTGATTACTATTGATCAGGCGCTGGTCCTGTTCGCTGGGTTTGCCCTATACGCCTTGCACGGCTATGTGCTTTGGGCTTTGAGTCGAGTAGGGCGCTGGCGTCGCGTGCGCCGTCCAAAATTTCGGGTTGTTCGGGACGAGTAAGCCCTAACTTGCAGTCCGCTTGCTCACTGCGCTATGCTACAGAAATGAACACTTTAAAAGCGCCCCTTATTCAGCTACTCACGCTGAGCCTGCTCCTGGCTGGGCTGCTGCGCTTCGCGCGCTAAAATACCTTAATCCCCATACTTGTTAATTACGTTTTGACCTTCCTGAATTATGCAGGTGGGAATATCTATTGATCTGTTACTTGCGGCAAGTGGTCTACCGACCCAAACCGCACATTGACGAGGAGCTTCACCATGGCCGACCCACTCATTATTTTTGATACAACCTTGCGTGATGGGGAGCAAAGCCCCGGCGCTTCGATGACACGCGAAGAAAAAATTCGCATCGCCAAACAACTCGAAAAAATGCGCGTAGATGTGATTGAAGCAGGGTTTCCGGCTGCCTCTGAGGGTGACTTCGAAGCAGTGAAGGCGGTTGCAAGCACGATTCGGGAGAGCACCGTGTGTGGCTTAGCGCGTGCGCAGTTTGCAGATATAGATCGGGCAGGCGAAGCGATCAAACCCGCTGCACAGGGTCGTATACATACCTTTATTGCCACGAGTGCGATTCATATGGAAAAGAAACTCCGTATGAGTCCAGAGCAGGTTTTGGAGCAGGCGGTCGCCGCAGTGAAGCGTGCTAGAAACTATACCGATGATGTTGAATTTTCTGCTGAAGATGCAGGTCGCTCAGACCCAGATTTTTTATGCCGTGTTTTTGAGGCGGTCATTCACGCCGGTGCTCGTACTTTGAATGTACCCGATACGGTGGGGTACACCATGCCGCACCAGTTCAGCGAACTGATCCGAAACCTCATTACCCGAATTCCAAATAGCGACAAGGCGATCTTCTCTGTCCATTGCCACAATGACCTCGGCTTGGCGGTTTCGAATTCCTTGGCTGCAGTTTTAGCGGGCGCCAGACAAGTTGAATGCACGATTAACGGTTTAGGGGAGCGAGCAGGCAATGCAGCGCTTGAGGAAATCGTGATGGCAGTGAGAACCCGCAGGGATGTATTCTCAGTGGAAACCAGAATTGACACTACACAAATTGTCCCTGCCAGTCGCTTGGTTTCTAGCATTACGGGATTTCCAGTGCAACCGAATAAAGCGGTCGTAGGGGCTAATGCGTTCGCACATGAATCAGGTATCCATCAAGATGGGGTTCTTAAAAATCGTGAAACTTACGAAATCATGCGCGCTGAGGATGTAGGCTGGAATGCCAATCGATTAGTATTGGGAAAACTCTCAGGGCGTAATGCATTCCGCAGTCGCTTGACTGAACTGGGGATTGAATTGGGGTCTGAAGCTCAGCTCAATGCAGCTTTTCATCGCTTCAAAGAATTGGCTGATCGTAAGCACGAGATTTTTGATGAAGACTTACACGCATTGGTGAGTGATGAAAGCATTCATGCTGATTCGGAAATTTATAGTTTGGTCGGTTTGCGGGCGCATAGTGAAACAGGAGAAGCTCCTCAAGCCCGAATCACCATGCGAGTAGGGGCTGCCGAGCTGGTAGCAGAGTCAACCGGCAGTGGTCCGGTTGATGCAGCTTTCAAGGCCATCGAGAAAATTGCGCCAAGCGGTGCAGAACTGTTGTTGTATTCGGTGAATGCTATTACGAGTGGAACGGAGTCTCAGGGTGAGGTGACGGTGCGACTTTCGCATGGTGACCGTGTGGTCAATGGCCTAGGCGCCGATACTGATATCGTGGTGGCTTCTGCTAAGGCCTATTTGAATGCACTGAATAAGCTGCAACACGGCGCTGTAAAACTGAACCCACAGGCTTAAGAAGATAGTTTCAAGGCGAGCTCTGCGACGCGGCGACCAAGAGCGATGGCGAGGGACTTTTCCTCGCCATCTACTTCTCGATCATTGAGTGCACCGCCCACATGGCTTGCCCCATAAGGAGTCCCACCGCCTTGGGTGGCGAATAAAGCACTTTCAGAGTAAGGAATCCCGCTTAGGATCATGCCGTGATGAAACAGGGGAAGCATCATGCTCAAAAGTGTACTTTCTTGGCCCCCGTGCAGACTTCCTCCTGATGTAAATACACCAGCTGGTTTTCCGCTTAAGCCACCAGAGAGCCATATACTAGAAGTTTGATCGATAAAGTATTTAAGGGGTGCGGCCATATTGCCAAAGCGTACAGGGCTTCCTAAGATCAATCCCTTGCAGTTTTTAAGATCATCTGTGCTGGCATAGGGAGGGCCCTCAGAGGGAATATCGCTTTCAACTGCTTCCGATACGGCAGAGACTCGCGGTACAGTGCGAAGCTTGGCAGAAGTATTGGCAACCGAGTCTACCCCACGTGCCACCATCCTAGCGAGTTCATGGGTGGCGCCACCTGAGCTGTAGTAAACAATTAAAATTTCATTCATTGCTCATCATCCTTACATCGAATGGTTCAAGAGTTTAGCGACAAAGTCTATGATGCTGTTAGAAGATCAGTAGTGGGTGATCCTCTGCAGCCCCTCAACCCTCTCCAACGTATCATTGGATTCCTGCGTTTTGTGGTGTTGCGCTTTATGCGTACACGCGGTATGCAGGTGGCGGGCAGTTTAACCTGTACAACACTGCTCGCCTTGGTGCCGTTCATTACGATCGCGCTCACAGTGCTGACCGCGCTTCCAGGATTTAATCGTCTGCTACCCAAGATCCGAGATTTCTTGTTGGCCAATTTATTGCCTGACACGGCAAGCCGCATCATCGGCACGTACACGACCCATTTTTCACATAATGCAGGGAACCTGAGGTTAGCGGGTACTTTATTGTTGGCCTTGGCAACCATTACAGCAATGATGACGGTTGATAAGGTGTTCGGTGATATCTGGCAAGTCAAAGCACAAAGACCTCTTGTTCGTCGATTGCTGACCTATGCTTTGTTGGTGGTATTGGCACCGGTTGCAGTAACCTTGGCGCTCACTGTTTCTACGACCTTGTTTAAGGTTTGGATGGGGTTCGGGGATCATGGCTTATCTTGGATTCCTCAAATTTTGCTGACGTGGACGCCATGGTTAGCGATTAGCACTACCTTAACGATGATGTATCGATCATTGCCTTATCCTCATGTGCCCATGAAACATGCCATTTCAGGAGGATTGATGGGCGGCTTAGCGTTTGAAGTGATGCGCTGGCTATTTACATTTTATGTGCATCATTTCCCTGGCTATACCGCTGTGTATGGCGCTTTTGCCGCCTTTCCTATTTTTTTGTTGTGGATTTATTTATCTTGGTCAGTAGTGTTAGGCGGTGCAGTGTTGACGGCGAGCTTTTCCTATTGGAATGGCGATGCATGGCGTATTTCGCACGATCATCCCGATCAACAGTTTCGAGATGCATTACAAGTTTTAAGAGTGCTCATGCTGGCGGGTGAGCGCTCGGTTCGTTTGCCTGAACTACAGGGCAAACTCGCAATGGGGTACGACAATCTTGAAACAGCGATTCTGCCCCTAGTGGCAGCAGGTTTGGTGGCTGAGGATCGCTATGGATACTGCAGGGCCAAGCCCCCCGTATGGCAAGCCACTTTGGGAGATGTATGGGTACTGTTTCACCGCGGACCGCTGGCTGATGGCCATTGGTCGGGCGATCAAATCTTAGGTGAAGTAGCCGAACTACTCGATTCTTTACCTACGCAACATTTGTCGCAGCCCTTAAAGATAATCTTAAAAGAGACCTAATGGTGAGCCCAAGGCCCTGCAATCAGATAGCCTTGTTCAAGCAGCTGCTTAATATGTTCTGATGCCTTTATCCAAGCCCCCTCATTATCAAGACGGTGCGGATTAAATAGGGTTTGCATGTCGAGATGAAAAATTCTTTTTTCATTTTGCAATTTCGAAGTTTGTAATTGCCACCATTTCCAGGCTAAGTCATCTTCCCCGATGGCACTTGATGCGTTGCGCATTCCAGTGATCACAAAAATAATATCTTTTGAAGGCGTTTCACCGGGTTTTGATAAGCCATGCGCGATGCTGATGAGCGCGGCGAAGTTGCTCGCATTTGTCCATGATGACTCAGGTAAAGCCCCGTGATCTAAATACGCACTACTCGTATGAAAAACAAGCGCCTCTTCGTTAGGGTACTGGTGACTGCCATGAATGCGACCTATTACGTTTGTGCCAACACACTCTTTCCAACTATTTTTAATAATTAGATGAATGGGGATTTTAAGGACAGAAATGAATTGGCTTTGATTCGGCTTATGATTTGGTGGCAATGAGTTTGAGCCAGAAATATCTTTGTCTGCGATGCCAAATAGCATTAAAGCTTGTTTTGAGTTGATGAGGCCCATCACCAGAGGTTTGTCTGGGTTTCCAAAGGCTGAGCGTAATGTGAAGTGATCATATTTTGTTTGCGCAATTTGAAGAGGAGGCGTAGCGACTGTTTGTTCGGGTGCTTCGATCAAAAACAACGCGGCTGCACCTTGATGTGCCGCCCAACTAAATTGTTCTGAATCAGATTGTTTGTTGGTCTTTTTCATGAGCACTACTTTTCCTCGCAGATCAGTATTGCGATCAATAGAAGGCATGACAGAATCAGTAGAGGAAATCATGAAGACTTCGGTGCGGTCTAATCGGATTTCTTTGAGTGGTGTGGTTGACCAGAGCGCAATACCCTGCTCGGTATGAAGTGTTTTTGTGCTCCCTTTAACGGTTGTGCTGAGCATGCCTTCAGAATGATAGGAAATAAGAGGTACATTCTGTCGCCAGCTAGAAGGGGCGTCTCCCCCAGGTAAAAGTCCGGCTAAATGAAATTGCGATTCAATCCATCGCGCGCGTCTTTCATCTTCAGCGCTACTCGGTGTAATGTCTGCAAATAATTCAGTTTGATATCGATCTGACTCTACCCGTAGGGAAAGAGGAGAAACCATAGATAGTGCTTTGGCTAAGCTTTGTGTCTCGAGTTCTAAGGCTTTATCAGACAGAACAGAACCTGATATTTCTGATTTATGTTTGGGATTGAGTGTGTTGCAGGCGCCCAATAAGAGTAAAGACATCAGCACAATCCCAGGTGTTTTATAAGAACGCTTCAATAAATGCATGAGTCTGGTTTTACGCATATTTTTCCGCCTATGAGTTAGCCTAAATAGCGGGAGTGTAATCAGCGTTAGGGTGATTTCTCGCCGTCAGCTAAAATGTCTTCTTTTTCTCAACACGAGTAACTCATGCGCGCCTCTCAGTTTTTTATTTCTACCCTTAAAGAAGCACCCGGAGAGGCTGAACTCGTCAGTCATCGTTTGATGCTTCGAGCGGGTTTAATTAGGCGTTTGGGGAGCGGTTTATATACCTGGATGCCGCTTGGACTAAGAGTGCTGCGTAAGGTTGAGGCCATCGTTCGTGAAGAAATGAATCGTGCCGGTGCGCTTGAATTATTAATGCCCGCAATTCAACCGGCAGAGCTTTGGCAGGAATCAGGGCGCTGGGAAAAGTTTGGCCCCCAGATGCTCAAGATTCATGATCGACATAAACGTGAGTTTTGTTTTGGCCCAACGCACGAAGAAGTGATTTGTGATGTGGCTAGAAGGGAGCTCAAAAGTTATCGCCAACTTCCTGTTAACTATTATCAAATTCAAACCAAATTCCGTGATGAGATTCGCCCGCGTTTTGGCGTGATGCGCGCCCGCGAATTTTTGATGAAGGATGCGTACTCCTTCCATGAAAGTTTTTCTTCGCTAGAAGAAACCTACAACAGAATGTATGAAACGTATAGCGCGATTTTTACGCGCTTAGGTTTAAAGTTTCGTGCAGTAGCAGCACACACAGGGGCTATTGGTGGATCGGGTTCGCATGAGTTTCACGTGCTTGCAGATTCAGGCGAAGATGCAATCGCCTTCTGTCCTGATTCGGGGTATGCGGCTAACGTGGAATTGGCCGAAGGCCTGGCTCCAGAAACCCCAAGAGCGGCTGCAATGGCACAGATGGTTAAAGTTTCGACGCCTGGCCAAACTTCTAATGCCGATCTTGCCCAATTCCTGAAGGTGCCAATCACTGACACGCTCAAGTCTTTATTGATGATGGATCAAGAGGGGCAAGCCTATATGGTTTTGCTAAGAGGCGATCACGAACTGAATGAAGTGAAAGCTGAGAAGGTGATTGCAGGTGCACGCTTTGCAAGCGATGCAGAAATCAAAACACTGCTCGGTGATGTGAAAGGTTATATCGGCCCCGTTGGTATCGATCGTACTAAAATTAAAGTGCTGGCAGATCGGACCGCTGCAGTGATGGCTAATTTTGTATGTGGTGCTAACGAGGCTCCTATGCATCTGACTGGAGTGAACATGGGTAGAGATTTTCCTGAGCCCGATCTCGTCGCTGATTTGCGTATCGTCATGGCAGGAGATGCAAGCCCTGATGGAGGAGGTTTATTAGAAATTTGCCGCGGTATTGAAGTGGGTCATATTTTTCAGCTTCGCACCAAATACGCTGAGGCGATGCAGGTTCAATTTTTAGATCGTGAAGGCAAATCGCAATCTGCCGAAATGGGGTGCTATGGCATTGGGGTAAGCCGCGTGGTCGCTGCCGCTATTGAACAAAACTATGATGATCACGGCATTATTTTTCCGCATGCCTTTGCACCCTTTGAAGTTGCCATTATTCCCATGGGATATAGCCGCAGTGAAGCGGTGAAAGATGCGGCAGATGCTCTTTATCAAAACCTTGCGGAACAAGGTTTTGATGTGTTGCTGGATGATCGAGATGAGCGTCCGGGGGTGCTCTTGGCTGACCAAGAGTTGATCGGTATTCCTTATCGATTTGTGATTGGAGATCGGGGCTTGAAAGAGGGGTTGATTGAATTCCAAGGTCGTCGCGACTCTGAAGCCCGCAAACTCCCTATTCAAGAGGCGGTGGATACCCTCAAAGCACGCATGTGATTTGAGATCAGGGGAGGTGTGGCGAGATTAAAGTGGGATTTTAAACTTCTGTTGAGGGATGAAAGATGGTAAGTATTCTTCCGATCTTTGCGATTTCATTAGGCGCCTCGCTTGGGGCCTTACTGCGCTGGTGCTTTAGTCAAAATTTTAACCCTGTTATTGCAAGCCTGCCTCTTGGAACTCTAACTTCAAATCTGGTAGGTGGCTATCTAATCGGGTTGTCTGTTTCTTGGCTGGGCGCGCATCCTGAGTTTCCTCCAGAAGCAAGGCTGTTGATCGTGACAGGTTTCTTGGGCGGCCTCACCACGTTTTCTACTTACTCGGCTGAAGTGGTCACGCTAATGTCTGATGGCCGCTATGCTTGGGCTCTAGCTTGTGCTTCGGTGCATCTTATCGGCTCGTTTGCACTCACAGCTTTAGGGATGGCGACGTATCGTTGGATGGTGCACTGATCCGATCAAAACTCGTATTCAACTTGAAGCCTAAATGTATTTTTAGGGGAGCCTTCGCTTAATCCGATGAGCCAAGCAGCGTTGTAACGCAATTTTTCTGCGTCACCTAAATGAAACACCCCAAAAACTGCTGGCCCAAGGGTGTTGGCTTGTTGCGTAACAGGGGACCAATGGGTGGCATCCCCGAGTTGGCCCAAGGCCTGAATGCCTGGCTCAAAAAGTGGGCCTAGCCGATACTTCATTTGAAATTGATAGCCCAATTGAGGGACGACATCCTGATCGGCTTTGATGCTTCGCGTCAGTTTTAAGTTGGCATTGATTTGCCAGCGCTCTATTTTGGTTTGAAATAGGGGGCTAACACTGATCTCGTAGCCGTCTGTCCTATCTTTGGGCCGCTCGATTTCTGTGACAAAACCGAGATCAAAGGGGTATTCTCCGGGCTCGGTAAACACGAAACGGTTTTCCCATTCAATGGCATCGAAATGCTGTCCATGGGCCAAATTTTGTTCCCACTTGGTATAGATTTCGGTGAACCAGTGCGCGTTTACCCCTAGGCCAAAACCCACGCTACTTGAGGATTTTTGATCATCTGGTGGGCGAAGTTGTGCGCGACCATATTTGAAATCGATCTCACGCTCACCCGCTTCGATAACAGGAACGTTGACATAGTCTGAGGGTGAGATAAAAACCATGATCTATTCCACCACCAACACGCCTTGGGCGGTTTTACGGTGAAAGTCACCAAAGAAGGGGTAACGCCCCGGTTTCATGGGGCCAAGCTTGATGGTCCCCGTTTCTTTGGCTTTGATACGTTGTTCTCGATCGAAGTCATAGCTTTCAAATTCTTCGGTTGAATCATCATTATTTGTTACGGCAATTGCCAAAGGTTTTCCTGCGGGCGCATGCAATTCGGTTGGGGAAAAACGATGATCTTGAATCGTGATTTTAAGCACCACGGGCTCTTGCGCCAGATTGGGCTCTTCTAGGGCATAAGAAGCTGCTGAATGCAGCAAGATAAAGGTTAAGGCTGAACACAGCACTATCGAACGTAATGACAATGAAAACATTTAGATTTCCTTAATGCATACCAGATATATAAATGATAATCGTTCTCATTGCTATTTGCAAATAATTGGATTGGGCGAAAAAAATGCCTAACTCTAATCTGTGGCTTTTGCCGACAGGAATAACAGCAGCGGGTTATCCGGTGACGCATTGAAGCCAAAGCGCCTGTAGTACGCTGCGGCCTGTGCATCAATCGCGTCGACAAATAGTCCAATCCCTCCCGCCTCGGTGTAGACACGCCGCGCCCTCGTTATGGCATCAATCAGCAGCAGTTCCCCCAGCCTGTTGCCCTGATATTGCTTGTCGATGGCCAAGCGACCCAACCGGACACCCGGTATACGGCGCGGCAGTTTTTTGCGCCACGCTTGCGGCAGATGCTGGTTCTCCAACTTAGCCAGCGTCAAAGCGTAATAACCACAGACAAGGGTGGGCGCTTCATCCCGAATGGCGACGAAGCTTTTCGACAACCCCTTGTCCTGATGCTGACGTGCGACCTGCTGCAGCCAATTATTCAGTTCTAGGCGGCCGCAGTCGAACGCCTGCCGGTCATGGTTCCCAGCTAAAGGAAGTACCAGCACCGTCTCGCTTAGCCTTCTGGTAACGCTTCAGGGCAGCCTTCAGTTTTGCGTTCGGCTTGGGTGGGTTTTCCATCAAGTCGAGCAACCAATTCCAGTCACGTGAGGACAAGCGGATCATCTCTTCCCGATGAATAACTTCCTGGGCCTCTTTCAGGGCAGCCTGCACCAGAAACTGATTGACGGTGGCACCGGTGAGTTCAGCAGCACGGCACAGCGTTTCATAAACCTCATGAGGCACTCGAGCGCCAATGCGGTCCTGCTTGGCAATGGTGATTCCCATCATCACCTCCTTCGTTGATTTGATTGGCCAATATATCACTGTCGCCAAAATGGCGCCAAATTTAACAGCTCAATGTGAATAGCTCATTCCCTGCAACTGAAGATGGGATTCATGATGTTCACGCAGTTCTGGGGGTCAGTTCAAACCATGGGCGGTTCAGTTTGTTCCAACCCCCCTCATTGTTTTTTACCCAAAAAAATCCTGGGCTGCGTTAACAGCCCAGGATTTTCAGGTTTAAAGTGGCTTAGCGGCCGGAATCGCGACGGGCTCCACTTCTGAAGCCTGCACCTGCTCCTGCTGATCGTGCCGCGCCAGCTGGACGGCCTGAACCCCCAGGGCGCCCAGAACCTGCAGGGCGGTCACTACCAAAACCAGAGCCACCGGGACGACCAGAGCCCGCAGGGCGGTCGCCACCAAAACCGGATGGACCATTGGGACGGCCAGTACCGGCTGAGCGTGAAGGTCTGGCAACACCAGCACCTGCATTGAAGCCGCTAGTAAAGCCATCATTACCGGGGCGAGCACCACCCGCACCTGCAGGGCGACCAGCGCCTGCCGAGCGCGGAGGTCTGCCTGCACCATTACCAGCGCTGAAGCCGTTACCCGCATTAAAACCACCACCGCTCCCAGCGCGCGCACCCCCCGCACCACCGGGACGACCAGAACGGCCGCCAGGAGGGCCGCGACGATCGCTGCTGGGTCGGCTTGACCGCTGCTCGCTGCGCTGAGGCTCTAAACCTGCCACCACTCCCACCGTCATGGGTTGATTGGTATAGCGTTCAATCGCACGAATTTTGACGCGCTCACGATGCTCCGCCAAGGTCACCGCAACACCTGAACGGCCTGCACGACCGGTACGACCAATACGGTGCACATAGTCTTCTGCTTTCATGGGTAAACCGAAATTGATCACGTGGCTAATGGTTGGCACATCAATTCCGCGGGCAGCGACATCGGTGGCGACCAAGATTTTGATCTGGCCCTTACGCAAAGAATCTAAACGACGATTACGTAAGGCTTGGGGCATCGCACCATGTAAGGCATTGGCTTGAAAACCACGCGCACGCAATTCATCGGCAATGGCTTCGCTTTCTACTTGGGTGCTGGCAAATACCACTGCCTGATCCAAGGTGACATCAGATAACCAATGATCGAGCAAACGACGTTTGTGATCTGGGCTATCAGCCCAATGCAAGGTTTGAGCGATATGGTCATGGCGATCATGGGCGGTGGCCAACTCGATACGAACTGGATCAACCATCATGCCTGAGGCCAACTGCATAATGCGAGGCGCAAAAGTAGCCGAGAACATCAAGGTTTGCTGGCGCTGTGCACTGCGCTCATCAATCAATTGCAAGTCATCCGCAAAACCGAGATCCAACATACGATCGGCTTCATCGACAATCAAGCAACGCACTTGATCCAAACGAATGGAACGGCTCTGACAAAGGTCAAGCAAACGACCAGGAGTAGCAACCACAAGTGCGGCGCCTTTTAAGGAAGCGATCTGCTTACCATAAGGCATGCCACCCATGATGGTGGCAATACGCACACCGCGGGTACCTTTGATCAATTCAATGGCATCAGCGGCAACCTGCTGAGCCAATTCGCGGGTGGGGCACAGCACCACAACAAAGGGTGAAGCGACCTTCTGAGGGGCGCTCATGGTTTGTGCCTCAGCCAACAAACCTTCTAGGGCGGGCAGTAAATAGGCGGCAGTTTTACCGCTACCGGTCTGGCTGCTCACCATCAAATCTAAACCCTGCAAAGCATTAGGAATCACTTCTGCTTGAACAGGCGTAGGGGTGGTGTAACCCAGGCGAGCAACAGCCTGGAGTAGGGGGGTACAAAGGGGTAATGAATCAAAAGACAAAGACGTAGTCATGGCTTAGCCCTTAAAGGGCTCTCCTATCGGACGAGTCCGCAGCGTCATTGCTGCGGGCATTGTTAACCACCATTCGGTCACCTGACCAAAGGCAGTGTTCACAAATCACATCGTCCGACAGGAAACGGAGTGTTAGCGCACTGAATAAACTGGCGCCGATCACTGCGATGTCAGCCATTAAGTCTGGCTGCGGGGCTTTAACATACTTCGATAAAACCCAAAACTGCTGGAAGATGCAAGGCTTGGTCGGGGTGAGAGGATTCGAACCTCCGGCCTCCACGTCCCGAACGTGGCGCACTACCAGGCTGTGCTACACCCCGTTTCACCAGGACACTTAATCCCAGCGAAGCCCTCGAGTATAGCATGTTTATGTTCCCAAACGCTTTTGCTACCAGCGCGGCACACAACAGAGCGGCGAAATTGTGTGCCTTAAGTACGATTTGGAAAAAATCATCGAGATGTATTATGGCCTGCAACTGATGAATCATTTAGCCCTGAGTTTTGATTTGCAAAATGTAACGCACCCCGCTTACAACATCCTGCGAGGGCCTGTCACGATTTACGCCGTTCGCTTGCATGCAGACTTTTAAGCTCGCAAAGATCATCGTGCAGTATTATTAAGAGCGCATCAGGTTCATCTGATGCGCTTGATGCCTGCATGGTGCTAGTAAGTGATCCCGTGGCCAATAATGTAGTTTTCTAGTGAAGCAATCCTAGAGGATTGATCCTCTACAAGGCGATTAACCAGGTCGCCAATTGACACGACACCTACTACCTCACTATTTCTTAGAACAGGTAAATGCCGAAGCCTTTTTCCTGACATGATGCCCATGCACTGATCTAAATCATAAGATTCATCTACCGCCAGTGGGTGAGCGGTCATGACTGATTCAACGGTGGTGTGTTCGGGGTCTAAGCGCGCTAGCAGCACTCTGATGGCGCAATCGCCTTGGGTGATAATTCCTTTAAGTTGCATGTCTTCAATGACCAATATTGATCTTACTTTGTGCTTTCGCATCAGTTCAAGCGGCAACAATATGTTATCTGAGGGCTGACAAGAAACAATGCTCTGATTTTTTTGATCTAGTAACTCTTTTACTGTGATCATCTGCGCAACGCGTCGACATTAGTTATGACATAAATATTACACACGTTTGTTGGTAGTGCAAAGGAAGTTGATGATGAAGCGGGCTAGTTTTCCAAACGGTGGTTTAAGTATGGAGGTGAAATCAATAGGACCCTGCTTAAATACGCCCTTGGTATGGCTAAAGGCTCTAAATCCCTCAATGCCATGATAAGCGCCCATACCGCTTGTCCCTACTCCCCCAAAAGGAAGATCGTCTTGCACGAAGTGCATGATTGTGTTGTTGAGGGTGATGTTTCCTGAGGTAGTGCGCTTTACTATATTTGTAATATCTTCATGCCTATGTCCGAAGTAATACAGTGCAAGAGCTCTGGGTCGGGCATTTACAAAGGTAATCGCTGCGTCGAGGTCTTGGTAAGGAAGGATCAGCAAAATAGGGCCAAAGATTTCTTCCTGGCGAATGCGCATTGCATGGTTTGATCCAACCACTACAGAAGGTGGGAATTGGCGTGGGTGATACTGAACATTGGATGGGTTGCCT
>CAIVHB010000126.1 GCA_903905585.1 uncultured Ferrovum sp.
TCTGAATTCCCTGATAAGGTAAAACGCCTCGGCCAGCTGAAAACCAGCCTGCATACCGCGGCTCATCGCCTGGGCGCGCACACCCTGTTCGGAACGGGGGAAGGGATAAGCTTTCACTTCCGTATCGTATGCGGCTAGGGCCTGCCATTTGAGGGTTAGGTCCTGTTCTTCAATCCTTTCAAATCTGGTCGGTGCAAAGGCTTCGCCAAAAGCCCACTCGCTCGACGATAGCACCTCATATGACAGCACACGCGCCACCCTGTTCTGGGCACCCGGACGGGTCGCCATGATGGTGGCGCGGTACACAATCCTATGGTCATTATTGGCATCGAGGGCCGAATGCGTCAGCACCGTATCTGGATCGAACTTGCGGATGGCCTGTTCAATGGCCTTATTGATTTGGATGATAGGCACCTGGTCCAGGCGGCCACAAGGCAGGTCGTAGAAATGGTAGTCCTTTACCCCCAGCAAGGACAGCGCATTGACGGCCTGCAGGGTGCGTTCTGCAATGGCGGCAACGCTATCGGCGCATACTGGATCAACATAGCGGCAGGAGGACCCCTCAGCAATGAACAGAACCATGAACTGAACACCCTGGCGCGAATACTTGGACATGGTCGCGCCGCAACCGAGCACTTCGTCATCAGGATGGGCAGCGATCACCAGCACGCGATTCATGCTAGGTGCTCCGGTAAGACTAATTTGTAAGGATGGTATTGGTTGGTGCGGAAAGTACCCAGGCCATTACGTTCAAACATGGCGCGGCCGTAAGCGATGATGCTGTCGATGCGGGTGGCCGACATATTTGTGCGGTGACGACGGTACTGGAACAGGGGCGCCGCCACGTGGACACCCTTGGCTCCCGTAGTCATCAGCTTGATGATCAACTCGTAGTTTTCCAGACCGCTATTCCGAGTTCCGATATCATAGCCGCCATGAATGTGCAAGAGCTCCGCTGGATACAAGGTGCCGGTGGCAAGGAAGTCGCCGCGAGTCATCACTTCCGCTGCATCAAATTCAGGCAAGCGCACCACTTCCTGTGCTACGCTGTCGCTGTCGATGATGGTGTAATCGGTATAGCAAAAACCAAAGCCTTGTTCCAGCATGTGCGCCATGCGGGCCACGTAGTCCGGCGCAAGGGCATCGTCTGCATCGACGCGGACGATGTAGCGGCCACGCGCTACCGCAAAGCCCTGGTTTGATGCAATTTCGATACCGCTGTTCTCAATGCGCAATAAACGCAGGCGCGGGTCGCTACGGCACGCCAGCAAGGCCGGCGTATCGTCGGTGCTGCCGTCGTCGACAACGATCACTTCATACTCTAGGGTCGTACCTTGCTGACAGAGGCAGGAATCCAAGCACTCATCGATATAGCTCGCGTAGTTATAAGCCGTGACGACAATTGAGAGGTCCATCGCTCTTCCTTATTCTAGGTCGGCCGCGCGCAGGTAGTCGCCTGCTGGGATATCGCGGCGAAGGGTGCGGCCAACGATGGCCTTGATTTCCACTGGGGTCAGGGCATCGGTCGGGCAAGGGCGCAAGGCGATGAAATCGCCCACCTTAATTACCTGTGATTTGGACTTAGCTACACTGGCGCGCAACGAACGTCGCTGAACTACGATAGTTTCCTTTTCATTGTCCTCGACTTTTTTGATGCCATTGCCCAGCGCATTTTCCAGTTCGCGGGTGCGATCGACCATCTCACGCCAAGTCCGTGGATCCATCGAGAAGGCGTGGTCAGGACCTACGCGATTGACGTCATCGGTGAAGTGCTTTTCGACCATGCGTGCACCCAGGGCGACTGCGCCCAGCACGGTGGCATGGCCAGGGGTGTGGTCAGACAGGCCCAGCACCATTTCCGGAAACATTGCGCGGTAGGTCTTTAGCACGTTGAGCTGGATATACTTAAAGTTCCCCAGGCTAGCCGTGTAATTGGTATTGCATTGCATCAATGCAAACTGGGGATTTATTGCCAGCGCGGCGCACACAGCGCGGTACACGTCGTCAGTCGTCGCTGCACCCGTCGCTAGAAAGTAAGGTTTCTGCTTGCTAGCAACGCGCTCAATCATTTCCAGCCAGGTAATGTCGCCCGAGCCGATCTTGTAGGCAGGTACATGGGCATCCATATAGTCAACTAAGTCCAGCGCATACGGGGTGGTAAAAAAAGTAACACCAGCCTCGTCGCAGGTTTCCTTTAACTTCGCAGTCCAGTCCAGATCGACGCTGGCCGCTTTATACACATCGAAAACCGAGTCCTTCCACTTTGACTGGTGAGACTGTTGGGTTTTTAGGCTCTTGAAGCCATGGTCGCTGACGATGGTGGCCGCTTGGAAGTGTTGGAACTTGGCCGCATCCGCGCCCGCTTCGGCTGCCAGGTAAATAAGATCCTTGGCACGATCGAGGTCGCCGTCATGGTTTGCAGCGATATCGGCAATGAAATAAGTCGGGTGGTGTTCGCCAATTTTTCTGCCCTGAACTTCAAGGGTTGGCAGTGGGGAAAGCATGTTGGCTCCTTTCAAATCAAATAGGGTTCAGCGTTTGAATACTTCGTGTAAGAGTTCGGCGCGCTTCCAGTCGTCGGCGTTATCGATGTCGACGACGCGCCAGTTAGGTACTACCATGCCGACACCGGCAGTATGCATCTTCATTCGCGCCTTCCAAGCATTGGCTCTGCCCCAGTAAAACTGTCCCGTGTCGTGATAGCTCTTTTCAAGGTCTTGGGTACGGGTCAGTTCATGCTCAGGCTGTAAGAACTGCATATGACCCGTGGGCATGCGGCGCATCGCACGCTGGATCGGATGGGCGTAATCAGTCACCGGATAGGCAAAATGGGCATCGTTTTCCTGCATCAGCGCAAACGCGTTGACCAGGTCGGAGGTTTGCAGGAAAGGCACGCAAGGATAGATGCAGCAAGCATACTCAATGTCCCAGCCCATCGCCTGGCAGGCTTCCACCGCATGAGCAATGACGGGAACTGTCGGCGTCAAGTCGTCAGCCAGGTTGGCCGGACGCACAAAGGGCGTCTCTGCGCCGGCGGAACGTGCCACTTGGGCAATATGCTCATCGTCCGTGGTCACAATGACTTTGTCGAACATTTTCGACTCACGGGCATAGCCAATCGCCCAAGCAATCATCGGCTTGCCGCAGAACATCTTGGAGTTTTTGCCGGGGATCCGCTTGCTGCCGCCGCGAGCGGGAATAATTGCAAAATTCATGACAAATCGCTCATGTTTCGGTCAAAATTTCTAGCCATCAACTTATCACTCATATCAGACCAATCTTTTCGCGGTTGTTTTCTATCCAGACACGCAATGTTTCGACACTCATCCACTCAGAGTTATTGTCAGAGCAGTAGGTGAAATCAGGTGCAACCAAGCTGCCACCGTTAATGCGCTTGGGATCTTGGCTCCAGTTATGGATGGCAGGCAAAACCTTGTAATGTTCTGAGTATTCGTAGGTATAGGGCGCGTCTTCAGTGCCGATCATCTGCTCGTGCAGTTTTTCTCCTGGACGAATACCGATAATGTCTTGGCCGGCGTTAGATGCGATTGCAAGAGCAACATCGGTAACCTTCATCGAAGGAATTTTTTTGACATAAATCTCGCCGCCAACCATGTCCTCAAAGGCATGCCAGACTAGATCAACTCCCTGCTCCAGAGTGATCATGAAGCGTGTCATCCGGCTATCCGTTATAGGTAAAACGCCTTTATCCGCCTGGGTGAGAAAAAACGGAATAACGGAACCTCGTGACCCCATAACGTTGCCGTAACGAACCACGGCAAAGGAAGTGTCGTTGCTACCAGCGTAAGAATTACCGGCGATAAATAGCTTGTCTGAAGTGAGTTTGGTAGCACCATACAAGCTCGCTGGACTACTGGCCTTGTCGGTAGAAAGCGCGACTACGCGTTTCACACCTTGGTCGATGCAGGCGTCAATCAGGTTCATAGCCCCGAACACATTGGTCTTGACGCATTCAAATGGGTTGTATTCAGCAATCGGAACAATCTTGGTAGCCGCAGCATGGACGACATAGTCAATACCGTTCAACGCCCGAGCAAGACGATCTTTATCACGGACATCGCCAATAAAGAAGCGCACCCTTTCATCATCACCAAACAACTTGGCCATTTCCCACTGCTTCATTTCATCACGCGAGTAGATGACTACTCGGCGTGGGTTGAATTTGGCCAGGGTCATAGGCACGAATGTGTGGCCAAAAGACCCGGTGCCACCGGTAATGAGGATGGATGAGTTAGTTAGCATGGAGACTCTGTCCTTGTTCTGTTTTGTCGGAGTTACGGTGTGTATTTATAATATCTTTATAGCTACCAATGCGCTTAATGTCACCATCATCTAGCTCCACTATCTGAGTACAACTTTCGAGAGTCGTGAGGCGGTGGGCGATGATAAATAAGGTTAGGTCTTTACTAAGTGCCTCTATGGCGTGCATGACAGCTTGCTCGGTTTCATTGTCTAGTGCACTGGTAGCCTCATCAAAGATGATTACGTCGGCTTGTTTATAAAGGGCGCGAGCGATGCCTATGCGCTGTCGTTGGCCACCAGAAAGGCGGATTCCGCGTTCTCCGACGAGGGTTTGGTAATGCTCGGGCCACGTTTCGATGCTGCCAGCTAGTTGCGCTTGTTCTGCGGCCTGGCGAATGCGACGATGATCGATTCGATCCTTTGGTACGCCAAAAGCAATATTTTCTTCGATACTAGCGTCTGACAAAAAAATGGTTTGTGGGACATGGGCAATACGTACTTGCCAAGCCCGAGCATTGGCGGGAGTAACTGCTGTGCCGTCAACTTCCATCACCCCATGGCTTGGATAAAGAAGTCCCATAACAATATCCAGCAACGTGCTTTTGCCGCTTCCGGTGGTGCCTATAAAACCGACACGACTACCCTTAGCAATAGTTAGATTGAGGCTTTTAAGGACATAAGGTGTTTGTGCATTGTAGCGGAAGCTGATTTGCTTGAGACTAATGTTGTATTTGAAGGTTAGTGCTTGGACCGAGAGCTGTTCAGCGTGGTCGGGCAAAGGCTGGTCAAGCAGGGTAAGAGTATCTTGGAGGGAGCCTTGACCACCCTGGATACCTGACCATGCTGCATAGGCTTGCTGCAAAACTGGCAACAAACGCTGCGAGCCAAGTGCAAAGGCACCCAGGATGGGGATTGCTTTGGCAACACCATCGACTTGCATGGCAAGCGTATAGGCCAGCATTGAAATGAGGATCATGCCTAAGGCTTCCATTACATACCTTGGGCCTTGGCTTATAAAATGATTGTCCCCTTGGGCGCGGCGCGAAATCAAATCCGCATTCCGGTATATTTGGCAGTAAGTTATTTGACTGCCATCGATAAGTACATCTCGTATGCCTCCCAAGCCTTCTTGCAGCGATTTGACGACATTAGTGGTTTCGACGGCTATTCGCTGGCTATTGAATAATAGTTTCTTTCGGGTGACGAGGACGATTACTGCGTAAATCATGCCGAATCCACCAAAAGCTGCAAGCGTGATAATCGGTTCTACCACTAACAGCGCTATAAATATGGTGATGAGCATCATGCAAGAGCTGATGAGCGTCAAAATCGGCAATATGGTGCTGAAAAGAACACTATTAGCTTTACCCAAGATACCGTTGATTACCTCACTGCTGTTGCGCGCGCAATGCACGGCATAGGGCTGATAGAGTGTTCGGCGGTAGATATTGATGCCGAGATCGGCTCCGACGATAAAAGAAAGTCGTGTACTGGCCCATAGTAGGAGTAAGCGCATGGCACCTGCGATCAGCGCCGCTAAGCCAAAAGCAACTGTGAGCGGCAACAGAAGTTGGGCTGGCGCAGTTAGTCGCAGTGCTTGGTTGATAGGCTGCGCCAACGGGTGCACAAATATCTTCTCTGGTGCAGTTAATGCGCCAAGAAAAGGCAACACAGCGCCAATACTAAAAATCTCTGTGAACGAGGCTGTTAACATCAGCAGAATCAACAGTCCAAACTGACCGCGACGCCGCAGGCTGATGTGGCGCCATAGACGCAACAGGAGCTGCGTGATGGATTGGTTACTCATGGGTGAAGTTAAATTGCTGATTTGTGACTTTGGCTACTTCTGCCAACTTGATCGAACTGGCCCGGTGAACGCCGACCATGATTACAGATTCGTAGAGATCGTCAACTGAGTTGAGGGTTCTCTCGTAATCGCAGATACGACCTTTACGATTTTTGTAATCGTTCGCTCTTTGTCGCCAGGATTCACCAGTTCAGGGCTATAGCCTGCATGGAAATCACGCTTCCACTTGATACCCGACTCTCTCTCGAGGGGGGAGGAATACAGAGTTCTTCTGTCGCGCCAGGATAGAAAGTCGACCCATAGATAACGGTGGCCCCCGCTTTCATCTGCTTGCCCACCGGAATGCTCGCTGCAACCAGAGGTGAGAAGTTCGGGATATGAGCCTCGTCAACCAGTGTCGGCACGGCGACGATAAGAAAGTCGGCACTGGCGAGAGGGCGCAGATCAGTGGTAACTTCCAGCCGATTGAGCACCATGGATGCCTGAAGGTCGTTGGTGCTGACTTCACCGATGGGGTCGAAGTATTGTTGATAGCTGTTGATCTTGGTTTCGGAAAGATCAAAACCAGTATTTTTATATTTCTTGTCGAATTCAACTGCAAGAGGTAGGCCGACATAGCCTAAACCGACGACAGCAACAACGATGTCTATAGAGTTATTCACCTTCTACTCATTGAAATAATCGCGATACCAAGCAACGAAGTTGCCTACACATTAATAGACCGGAGTGGCAGGTTTATATTGAAATTGTTCGACCAAGTCGGTGACATTGGTATATTTGTCCGGTACCTCGCTAAGTTGCAGAGGCAACATCTTCATTTCAACTTTCTTGCCCAAAGCCGTTTCGATAGCGCCAAAATAGTCCATCAGTTCAACTGGGCTATTGTTGCCGATGTTGTAAACACGCCAAGGTAGTAGATTGGTTCCAGGTTCCGGCTAGGCGCTGTTCCAGTTCTGGTTAGGTGGGGCTGCGCGATCCAAAACTCGGGTGACGCCTTCGACTATATCGTAGACGTAGGTGAAGTCTCGCCGGTACTTTCCATAATTGAAGACCCGGAAGGGCTTCCCTTCGAGCATAGCCTTTGTAAATTTGAACAAGGCCATGTTAGGCCGGCCCCATGGGCCATAGACAGTAATGAAAAGCTGACCGATGGTGGGCAGTCCGTAGAGATGACTGTAGGTGTGGGCCATTATCTCGTTGGCTTTTTTGCTCGCGGGATAGAGACTCAGTGGATGGTCAATGTTCTGATGGATGGAAAACGGCATCGCAGTATTTGCGCCATAGACGATTAAGCTAGTGGCATAGACAAGATGCTCAACGCCGAAGTGGCGGCAACCCCCAAGATTTTGGGCAAAGCCCACGATGTTGCTGTCGATTTAGGCGAGAGGGTTATCGATGGAGTAGCGCACACCGGCCAAAGCTGCCAGATTCACAACGCGCAGGGGCTTGTGGGACACAAAGCAGCATTCAACCGCTTTGCCGTCCGCGAGGTCGATTCGCAGGTGGGCGTAGTTGGGATGTTTGGCAAACCTCCCAAGGCGGGCTTCTTTGCTAGCCGGATCATATTAGTCTTTGTGGTTATCTATGCCGATGACGGTGTTGCCACGCTCCAACAATCTCAATACTAGGGTTGCGCGGATAAAGCCGGCTGAACCTGTAACAAGTATTTTCATAAATCGCTCCCAAAAAGATCGAAGGGATAGACCTTTTCGGCAACGTCCGCCAGTGCATCGGTTGTGCGATTGGCGATGATCACATCCGGGTCGCGCTTGAATGCGTCTAGATCGTTGACTACTTTGGAGCTATAGAACTCAACATCCTTGAGTGCCGATTCATTGACGATGACCGGAGTGCCTTTAGCCTTAATGCGTTTTATGATGTCCTGGATACTAGACGCCCGGAAATCGTCTGAACTAGCTTTCATTATCAGGCGATAAACGCAGATAACCTTGGGCTTGAGTTTAAGAATTTCGTCGGCAATTAATTCTTTGCGCATGGTGTTGGCCTCAACTTTGGCGTAGATGAAGTTTTGAGGTACTGCGCTGTAATTAGCCAGAAGCTGCTTGGTGTCCTTGGGCAGGCAATAGCCATCATAGCCGAAGCTGGAGTTGTTATAGTGGGTGCCAATACGCGGGTCCATGCATCTGCTCTGAATGATCTATTTGGTAACCAGTCCGAGCCTGACTACTTAGGAGTCTAGCTCGTTAAAAAAGGCCACGCTCATGGCCAGGTAGGTGTTGGTAAATAGTTTGACAGCCTCAGCCGGTGCTATTTGTTAACAGCACGCCGATGTTTTGCTTAGCAGTACCTTGTTGCAGAAGCTCAGCAAAGGTTGGCACGATAGCTGATTTCATCCACTACAATGCAACTAGGGTGCAAGTTGTCGTAAAGCGGGGGGCCTTCACGCAGTAATTCGGGGCTAAAGATGACGTTAGGTTGATTGAGTTTGTCTGTGTAACCTACGGGCACGGTGCTTTTAATGAACATCACCGTGTCTGGGTTGACGGCGAGTATAACCTCAACAACAGATTCAATCGATTTGATGCTGAGGTAGTTGATAGCGTGGTCATAGTCGGTAGGGGAGGCGATGATCACATAGTCGGCACCAGTTTAGGACTCACGCTTGTCCAGCGTGGCTTTGAAGTTGAGTGGCTTGTAGCGCAAGAAGTCTTCTGTTTCGGCATCTTCGATGGGGATTTGCTTGCGGTTAAGTATGGCCTCTTTTTTGGGAACGATGTCGATGGCTACCACTTCTTTGTGCAATGCCAGCAGGATGGCGTTAGAAAGGACGGCGTAGCCGGTTCCGGCGATTGCGATTTTCATGGATTATTCGGTACTGACATTGATGGTGTAAAAATCATGCTGCTTGAACAAGGCATGATATTTAAAAAAACTGTAAATTGAAAGTTGCCAAAAGCGTGTGCTGGAGACGCAGGAGAATGGCGGGAGTAACTTTGGTCATACTTTTTGTGTTTTGTCTTGCACTGGGGCGTCGACTTCAGACTTGAGCGCCTCGATCTCAAACTTGAGTGCTTTGTACTCTTTCATCTTGCGCTCTAGAAACAGGCTGGTCATCGCAACTTTTTCAGCAATGCCTTGCGGAGTGAGCAAATAAACATACTTAAATTTGTTCTTGCTGTTTTGGAAGTTTTGCATCTTGACCCAACCTTTGTCCATCAAGGCATTAAGGCAATAGTTCAAGCAACCTACGCTCACACCGAGTTTTTCAGCCAATTCGCGCTGGGTAAGGTCTGGGTTCTCTTGCAAGATGCGCATCACCCTGAAGTAGGTGTCTTCTTGGATATGTGCCTGTCGACTTGTCATGGTGTAGCTCTAATAAATTAACATAATTTCTATTCGTACACGCTACCGCTGTGCCGATGCACTTTTAATGTACGCATTCAGCAGTCCCGTGGGCGGGTAACTTCCGTAAATAATTAGGATATTTTATCCAGAAATCACCTTTTGTTCAATGCCGAACAAAAATATTTCTGAAACTAGGAGGTAATCCTCCCATTTTGCAGAGGCGTTAAAAGTAGAGACTTTTTGCAGCCATAGCTAGGTGCTGCTTTGGTGTCTATTAGTTCCTTTTCAAAATCGTAAAGGACATAAATCCAAAAGTAATAGCCAACGGAAATCA
>CAIVHB010000127.1 GCA_903905585.1 uncultured Ferrovum sp.
CTAGTCTTTTTCTCACCCATTTCAAAACCTCCATAACCATATTTTCATCCAAAGTTAAGAAGTATTTTTTTCGGGGGCAAGGTCATAATGCTACCCTTCCTACCGTAGCGCATGCCAACCCAGCGATCGGCTCCCGACCAATGTGCACACGCAAGCACACCTGCAAGCTCATCGCACTTCAGTTCTAGCAGGGCCCCGCTTAAGGATTTAACTGTCAGTTTCGAGTGTGCAGTCATCGCGTTTGAGCTTGGGGAATGAAAAAACTAGAAATTTCACTATATCTGCCATAAAACAGATTACAGTAATCGGTATAAAGCGGAATGGCAATAACCGCCAAATACCAACCCCGCGCCGCATGGGCAACGCGAACCCTCGAATGCCCACATAGGCTAAAACTGGCAGACCTGCAACGATCTTGGTTACATGGCCTAAGTAAAGCGGCGAGTCCATGCGCCAGTCGGCAATCAGGTAATTCCAGTTAAAGGCGATCACAATGAGTAGGGGATAGAGCACCAACCACAGAAGCATCCTTTGGGGAAAAAAATGCGGGAGATTACGAGATGCGGTGTAGTTTCGATACCATTTGCTGAGTAGTCTTTTCGAGTCTGAACCTATCAGTCCGACGTAGTCAATCAATGCGCTTGACGGATTTATCGCCTGAAACTTGAGAAGTTTAAACCTCAAGATCCACTCGGTATCCTCTCCAGCTCTCACCCAACCAACAAACTGACCGGTTTTGGCAAACACATCCCGTCTGCAGACAGTTCCTGGCAGGGTCGTTCGTGCCAATGTCCCTTGAAAACCATCTCGAACAAGCCTCTCAAATGTGGTCTCAGCACTAAAAACGGTTGCACCCCAAACACAGGCTATAGCATTGCTTTCGAGAAGGTTGGAAGCTGCCTCAAGCCAGTGCGGCCGTGGGATAGTTTGCACATCAATAAACGCAATTAGCTCGCCCTTGGCCAAGCCAAGACCGATGTTACGTGCATGGCCCGGGAAGGCCTTCGAACGGTGCTCATAGTTCAACCCAATGCCACTGACCGCACAAAACGCTGTTATTTCTGCAGAACATACGCTATGCTCAGTTGAAGAATCGACGATCACGATTTCAGCAGGTTTAAACGTTTGGTTACAGATGGCATGCACAACTTTCAATAACTCATGCTGGGAATGATTACTGGGAATGATTACTGAAATATTGGTCATGACTTGAATGTACTAAGGCAACCAGCAACATCTAGCGCGCATGCCATCACCACATAAGTGACGATGCCCACCGTAAACTTCGCTGATAACCAAATTAGTCCGTACGATGATGGCAGCAGACACAAGATAACAATCATTATGACACCTGCGCTAACTCTTCTCCAAAAAACATTGCCCAATGTGGGCAGCGCAAATAATGACTTACCACCAACCCTGCTTGCCAAGGCACCAATCATGAAGACCGCCAGTGTTGACCAAGCAGCGGTAATAACACCACACCACGGCAAGATTGGCAGATTCAAAACTATGTCGACAGCAGTCATCAAGATCGCAATGTTGCCTTGTTACTTGGTTGCTTTTCGCAATTGAAAAACTACATCAAGAAAATAACCTTTAATGGCGCCGACGAAGAAGCTACAGACAGCCTCGGCATGATCATTGCGGCATCATGGCGGTAATCATTGCCAAAAATAATATCCGGAATATCAGTAGCAAAAAATTCAACCCTAACGACAAAGGGCAAGCCAAGCCCCACAAGCCGTCTGCCCAAAGCATGCTTGCGAATTCGAACCTGCCCATCATCGGGCCAATGGATTGCTGAACAAGATCGTAGGCAACCGCGTAAGGCGCCACATTAGCGACGCCGAGCAAACTACCGATTATGGATCGATCTGCAACATCCACAACCGCTATCGCCAGATGATTGAACGTTAAGGGCAGGCCATAGCGAAGCATATTCTCAGCCAAGCGCCTATCCACACCCCCAAACTTCACATGCAGCAACGGTTTAGGCGCAAACGCAATTACCGCAAATACAATCGCCACCAATAAGCCCATAAGTGCGCTAATTCCTCCAATCCCATGACCGACAAGTACAAACCCTACCAAGAGTGCGCCACCACCTTATTCCCATGAGAGCTCACTAGTGTCCCAACGTTTGTCTTAAAAAATTCAATAACATATTGATTTTAATGAAAAAATCGTCTTTTTTCTTTGTCCACGACTTGAATTCATTTTCCTTAATGGGCGATCATATGCATACCTTTTCTGCCGGAGATGGCTATGTATGCAGGTCAACTTGTGTTCTCCCA
>CAIVHB010000128.1 GCA_903905585.1 uncultured Ferrovum sp.
CAACAACGGCTCGATCTCCGGTTAAGAAAACAGCAAAAACCATTAAGGCTTCTTAAATCTTCGGTTCGGCTTGTGTCTTGTTAGCTTTAATAGACTTTAATAAGAGTTGGTGATCGCGTTCAATTTGATCCCCATAATGCTCAGACCATTCGGCTATTGCCTCATCGAGTGCGCGGGAATTTCCGCAGTATCCAGCAATGACACTCGCATCGCCTGTTCGGGAATGCGCTCTCGCAAGAAGAGCAGAAAACCCACCTGCAAAAAACGCTAAAGGAGCGGGAGCCAGCCATTCAGTGGGAACACCGCCTTTCATATTGCGCATTTGGCGAACGTAATAAGGGCGATCTTCCATCATTGTCCAACCCAATAGCGGATCTCCGGCGGCTTGCAACAAGCGTTGACCATGGACAACACGTCGACCTTGATGACGAAAGTCTTTAGGTATGGCGGGTGCATAGGGCGCTGCGGCCGGTTTTACTGCTTCTTTGACCTGCAAAAACAAGGGGTCATCTGGGTTGTTTCCAATCAGCATCACCACCCAAGCTCGGGTTCCCACGCTTCCTACGCCGACCACGCGGTGGGCTGCATCAACCACCCGATAGCGTCGAAGCATATAGGCCCGCTCAGGAGAAAGGGTCTGAGAATAATTTGTTAAAGCATCAATGAGCGCGGATTTCGTCTTTTCGTCTGCTCTTTCAAGTAATGGGGGGTCTTGGCGAAAGCGAAGACCTTTGGGTCCTTTTTCCATCACTTTGTTAAAAAAAGTAAGATTGTTTTGCCCAAGGGCTTTTTCTTCTGCTTTACGAATAATGGAGCGTATTTTTCCGTCACCACTAAACTCCGAAGCAAAATGTTCAGCTAAGGTATGACGTTGCCATAGTTCTAGGGCGCTCATTGTAGACATTCGGGCAATTGCGCGACGGTAGCTACTAACGCTTTGCATAACAGCTGAATGGCGCTCTCTTCGATTAAAACCGTTTTCCCGGCCAGCAATATTTACGCTCGCTGATAAGCGCTTGAGATCCCAAATCCATGGTCCTACCATGGTTTCGTCGAAATCATTGAGATCAAAGACAACATTCCCTTCGCTTGTTCCAAACAAGCCAAAGTTATCTAAATGGGCATCGCCATCAATCACAACATTTAGACCCGTATCAGGGAGTTGCGCCAAATCCCATGCCATGACACATGCCGACCCTCGCAAAAAAGCGAAGGGGCTTGCCGCCATCCTCCCCATCCGCAAAGGAACAAGGTGTGCTTGGCGCCCTCTGTTTGATGTGGCGATCAATGTAAGAGGGTCAGGACGGTTTTCCGGAGCCGTCCATTCCGCGTGAGACTCACGCGAACAATGTTCGCGTAATGCTTGGCCCAAAGCCATTCTTTCAGAGATGGGTTCTAGGCTTCGTTTAAGTTGAGGCTTATACAAGCCCCCTGGAATGAACGCATGCGTAGCATGAATACGATCCAAGGGGTGTTGGGCTTTTTTGCTTGCAGGTACGGCCTGATTTTTTGCCAAACTCAATCTCCTCTTGCCTTATGAAGGCTAAAAGCAATCTAAGCCTTTAGCATGCTTTTATTTCAAAGAGTTTAAGTTAGATATCGAGGTTCGTTACACCCAGCGCATTGGTTTCAATAAAAGCTCGACGCGGTTCAACTTCATCGCCCATGAGCGTGGTAAAAATCTCATCCGACGTAATCGCGTCATCTATCTGAACACGTAACAAGCGACGGGTCGTGGGATCCATCGTTGTTTCCCATAATTGTTCCGGGTTCATCTCTCCCAAACCTTTATACCGCTGGATACTCATATTCTTGCGCACTTCATCCAATAACCAGTCTAAGGCCTGTTTAAAACCAAATACAGGCACTTTGCGTTCCCCGCGCTTTATCGTTGCACCTTCACCGATTAATCCTTGAAGCACCAATCCAGCTTTAAGAATTTGCTCGTAATCTCCGCTCTCAATAAAGTCGCCGTCCAGCGAAGACAGATAGGCGTTTCCATGGATATGCCGAATGAGATCTAGTTTAAATCCATCGAACCTTTGGCTTTCTGTAACTTGAACGGAAAGCTCGGTATTGTTTATAAGGGCTTTGAGCGTATTTGCTGCGGTTTCGGCTTGTTCTTTTGATTGCAAACTAATCTTAGGCATTTGCATTAACGCATGCAGCACAGAGCTTTCCATTACCCTTGAAAGCCTTTCTATTACGGCCTCCGCTAAAAGGTATTCTCTGGCAATCACCTCTAGTGCTTCGCCTGCTACGGACGCCGCATTCACTGCTGGAACTAATTCCGCGCCCTCTAGGCCCTGTTTAAGTAGATAGCGCTTTAATTCAAAATCATCTTTAATGTATTGCTCGCTCCGGCCATGCTTGACTTTGTAGAGCGGGGGCTGAGCAATATAGATATGACCACGCTCAACCAGTTCAGGCATTTGACGATAGAAGAACGTTAGAAGCAGGGTTCGGATATGTGAGCCGTCAACATCCGCGTCCGTCATTATAATGATGCGGTGATAACGCAATTTATCGGCAGAGTATTCATCCTTTCCGATACCCGTACCTAACGCTGTTATAAGCGTGGCGATTTCTTGGCTGCTAACGAGTTTGTCAAAACGCGCGCGCTCCACGTTCAAAATTTTGCCTTTCAATGGGAGAATAGCTTGAAATTTGCGATCTCTTCCTTGCTTTGCTGAACCGCCTGCCGAATCACCCTCAACGAGATACAACTCGCACTGAGCGGGGTCTTTTTCTTGGCAATCTGCTAGTTTTCCTGGTAGCCCCATACCATCGAGAACGCCTTTACGGCGGGTCATTTCACGGGCTTTGCGAGCAGCTTCTCGCGCTCTAGCTGCTTCGATAATTTTTGAAACAATAATTTTTGCTTCAACTGGTTTTTCAAGCAAAAACTCAGCTAGCTTGGCTGAAACGACTTCTTCAACAACGGGACGTACTTCAGATGAGACAAGCTTATCTTTTGTCTGCGAGGAAAACTTAGGGTCTGGTACTTTGACTGATAGCACGCACATCAAGCCTTCACGCATGTCATCGCCAGTTGTTTCTACTTTCGCTTTTTTGGCTTGATCGTTTTGTTCGATATAGCCATTGAGCGTGCGTGTCATCGCCGCACGCAACGCCGTCAAATGTGTTCCGCCATCGCGCTGAGGGATGTTGTTTGTAAAACAGAGAACGTTTTCTTGGTATGAATCGTTCCACTGCATGGCAACTTCTACCGTGATCCCTTCGCTTTCACCCACCGCATGAAAAATAGTTGGGTGTAGAACCGCTTTGTTACGATTCATATAATCAACAAAGCCTTTCACGCCGCCATTAAAACTAAAGTTTTCTTCCTTGGCGGTTCTTTGATCGTGAAGAATGATGTTGACGCCATTGTTGAGGAAAGACAGTTCCCTTAACCGTTTGGCTAATATCTCGTAATGAAATTCTATATGCTGGAAGGTCTCTACCGCCGGCATAAAATGGACTTCCGTTCCACGCTTATCTGTATTTCCAATAACGGCGAGTGGCGCGACAGGTTCTCCGTGTCGAAATTCCATCGCGTGGACTTTTCCTTCGCGACGGATGGTTAGCTTTAGCGAGGAAGACAGAGCATTCACCACTGAAACACCTACGCCATGAAGACCGCCAGAAATTTTATATGAGTTCGCGTCGAATTTTCCGCCCGCATGCAACACCGTCATGATGACTTCGGCTGCTGAGCGTCCTTCCTCCGGATGAATATCGGTTGGAATACCTCGCCCGTTATCCGTTACGCTAATGCTATTGTCTGTATGAATCGTGACGTGAATTTCGTTACAGTGGCCAGCCAACGCTTCATCGATGGCGTTATCGACCACCTCAAAGACCATATGGTGCAAGCCTGTTCCGTCGTTCGTATCTCCGATATACATGCCTGGACGTTTACGAACCGCTTCCAGACCTTTCAGAACTTTGATGTTATCGGATGTGTAGTCGCTACTGGGATTATACGCTTCGGTCACTGGGGGATCCTGCTATGCATCGATTTCAAATTCTCATGGGCATTACGACGTACTTGAAGTCATCCTGTCCGGGTACCGTAATCAGAACGCTGCTGTTGCTGTCACCGAAATGGCATTCAACTTGTTCGACTGATAGGTGGTTAAGGACGTCTAGCAAGTAGGCAATATTAAACCCTATATCAAGAGCTTCACTAGTATACGCGACTTCCAGTTCTTCCTGCGCTTCTTCTTGCTCATTGTTAGAACAAACCACAGCTAGACTGTCTTTAGTCAAAAGTAAGCGCACACCTCTTATTTTTTCATTAGATAAAATTGAGGCTCTTTGCAATGCTTGTTGTAATAAAACCCTGTCTACTAAAATTGTTTTTGTATGAGTGGTTGGGATCACGCGTTTGTAATCAGGAAATTTACCATCGATCACCTTGGTAACCAGGTCAATCGATCCAAACGCAAAACGAACCTGATTTCCATGAATTGTTACCTGAACCAGATCATCAATGGGTTGTAAAAGTTTAATGAGTTCCTGAACACTCTTACGCGGAATGATGACTTCTGCGTGCGCGTCGTTTCCTGCTCCCAGATCTTGATGGGTATAACTCAGTCTATGGCCATCCGTTGCAACAACGGTAAGTCGTCCGTCTGCGATCGAAACTAATGTTCCGTTCAAGTAGTATCGAATATCCTGAACAGCCATCGCAAATTGCGCACGTTCTAATAATTTTTTTAATACTGCCTGGGGAATACTAAACGATGCACCCTGTTCAGGATTCAGTGCTATCTGAGGAAACTCTCTCCCAGGAAGGGTTTGCAGATTAAAACGGCTTCTTCCTGCTTTTACCGTCAATCGGTTTTCATTGGCTTCAATAACCAATTCGGCCCCCGCTGGAAGCGCACGCAAAATATCATGTAATTTTCGTGCTGATAAGGTTACGGATTCTTCAGCAGGGGATTCTGAAACAGAAGTCCATGTTCGCACTTGAACTTCTAAATCGGTTGCCGTGAAATCCAGTCTATCTCCTGATGTTTCTATCAGGACGTTAGATAAGATCGGAAGGGTATGTCTACGCTCGACAATGCCAATAACACTTTGCAAAGGAGCGAGCAGTCGATCTCGTTGAGCTTTAATTAATAGCATTTATATATAACCTTAATACTTGATAATAGGAGCAAGCGGGTTGACGTGGATAAGTGTAAATAGTGTTTAACATTCAAGTTGTTAGCTTACATAAAACTCAGGGGATAAACAGTACTTCAGGTGTAATGATTTTGTGGATAGTTTTTTTTGTTCAAGCTAAATATGTCTTTATCCCCAAATCGTCCACCCTTCATACACGACCTTATCAAGATATTCACGCCTTTCATTTAACCACTTAAAGTCTGAAGCAGTGTTTGGAAGTCTTTTTGCATTAAGGGATCTTCCTGTTTTAATTCCGCTATTTTTCGACAAGCATGGAGCACTGTTGTATGATCTCTTCCCCCAAACGCATCTCCTATATCAGGAAGACTCATGGATGTTAGTTCTTTGGTAAGAGCCATGGCGATTTGCCGCGGTCGAGCTAAGGCTCTGCTGCGTTTTTTTGAAAACATATCTGCAACCTTTATTTTATAAAAATCGGCTACGGTTTTCTGAATGTTTTCTATAGAGACTTGCCTTTTTTGAACAGCGATGACGTCCTTAAGTGCTTCTCGAGCAATATCCATATTAAGCGTTGCGTGGTGGAAGCGAGCATAGGCTTGAATTCGTTTAAGTGCGCCTTCTAATTCACGAACATTAGAACGAACATGTTTAGCGACATAAAAAGCTACGGATTCATCAATTGGCGTGCCATCCATATCCGCTTTACGAAGCAAAATGGCGACACGCATTTCTAATTCTGGAGGTTCAATAGCAACAGTCAGACCCCAGCCAAATCGAGAGATGAGTCGATCTTCCATGCCAATAATTTCCTTAGGGAAACTATCGCAAGTAATAATAATTTGTTTTCCTGTTTCGACTAATGCATTGAAAGCAAAGAAAAACTCTTCTTGAGTTCGTGTCTTCCCACCAAAAAACTGAATGTCATCAATCATAAGCAAGTCAAGCGAATGATAGTAGCGTTTGAAGGTGTCAAAAGACTTATGTTGGTAAGCCCGAACAACGTCCGCAACATATTGTTCAGCATGAACATAGCGAACCCGTGCAGACTCTTTTTCTTGCAAGAGGTGGTTACCAATAGCATGAATCAGGTGTGTTTTACCAAGACCCACCCCACCATAAACAAACAGCGGGTTATAGGCTTTACCAGGGTTTTCGGCGACTTGCATGGCTGCTGCTCTTGCGAGTTGGTTTGCGCGACCGCCGACAAAGTTTTCAAATGTAAAAAGAGAATTAAGTCTGTTGCCCCTTTCATGTGGTTTGGCTTCAGGGCCTCTATCAATCGAGGAAGGAGTCGTCTTACCTGAAGGAGAGACGCCTTGTTTTGGTGAGGGCGTATCGATATCCTCACCTTTCTTCGTCGATGGGGTGTGAGATTGCGTAACGGAAGGGGACTCCATGGAAGCTAAAGCCATTTCAATCTGGGTGGGTTCTTTAAAATGCGCATTAGCCAGCTCTTGAATTCGATCCAGATAACGTTCTTTTACCCATTGAAGTACAAATCTATTGGGAGCCAAAAGCTGTAATTTAGAGCCTTCCCCGTCTAATTTCAGGGGCAAAATCCACGTGATGAGTTGTTGTTCAGGCATTGTTTGCCGAAGCGCAGAGAGGCAAGAGTCCCAAAAGGTGGTCATAGTGGCGCGTTAGCCTTCAAGGATGAGGTGATGAAGTCGCTGATATCTTGACCCTAGTGGCGCTCACAGGCTCTTCTCTCGCGATGTGATCATTGTAGACTAGGTTGCCACACTTATCCACAGGTCAGACAGGCTGGGTATTTAACGAGGCGTATTGACTTATAAGGTAATTTTGTGTTCAAATCTCGGGTTCTTCAAAGCAATTATTGGATTAATTATCATGAAGCGCACATACCAGCCTTCGGTTACCAAACGTAAACGTACACACGGATTTCGCGTGCGCATGAAAACTCGCAGTGGCAGAGCTGTCCTGAATGCTCGCCGTGCTCGCGGACGCGCTCGTCTCGCCGTCTAAGTCGAACTCTTGTCGGCGTTGGGATAAGTTGTCCATGCCGGCTGAATTTGACGCGGTGTTTCGCGCCAGATGTTCTAGCGGTGGTGATCTAATTCGAGTGCTAGCAAAAACGAACGCTTGTCTCTATCCACGCTTAGGTATCACCGTAAGCAAAAAAATATGTAAAACCGCTGTTGGGCGGAATTATATGAAACGAGTGAGCAGAGAGCTATTTAGAAAAAATGTTGAGGCTCTCCAAGGACTTGACCTTGTTGTTTTGGTCAAAAAGCCTTTTAACTCATCAGATTACTCTCAATATATCGCTGAGTTTCAAGCGCATGTTGAACGGGTGCAGAAATGTCGCAATTCTTGCGTATCCTCATCCGCTGTTACCAGTACTTAGTCAGCCCTTTACTGGGGGCTCACTGTCGTTTTACCCCATCTTGTTCCGAGTATGCGCTGGAAGCCTTGGACCATCATGGTCTAGTTTACGGTGTGTATCTTTCTATTCGTCGGTTGTTGCGGTGTCATCCTTGGTGTCGCGGCGGCCATGATCCTGTACCTTGAAGGAATTCCCTGATTCATGGATGCAAATCGTTTAATCGCGCTCGCAGTTTTTCTGTTTTCTGGTTACATGCTCTTAGAGGCATGGGACAAAGAACAACATCCGCAACCCTTAAATCCCGCCATAGCGCAAAACGCGAACCAGGGATCAATGGTTCCTAGCCCGCTCAGTCCTAGTGGCGTTACCCAGACGCCGAACGCGAGCACCTTCACCCGCACAGTAGCGCCTGATGCAGGCTTGCAAAAAGGGGAGCGCGTTTCGGTGACAACAGACGTCTACCGCGCCGAAATTGATTCGAATGGCGGCGATCTTCGTCGATTGACGTTGTTAAATTATCCTGCTGCCGTTAAGGATCAAGACCCCTATCCATTGGCCTATGTTAAACGCCTACTGGGATTAAATAGTACGGTTCATGAAGACAAGAAAGTGTCTTTAGAATTAATGTCCGACACCGGTCCCAACATCTATGTTGTACAAAGTGGTTTACTTGGAGCGAATCTCCCCAATCATCTTGTGTCGTTTGTGCCCAGTTCTAAGGAGTTGGTCCTTCAACCTGGTCAAGACTCTGCTGAACTGACACTCTCTTCTCCCGCAATGAATGGTGTTGAGGTGAGAAAAACGTACATATTCCATCGAGCCAATTACCTGATCGACATTCGGTGGTCTATTCACAATAATGGGTCAACACCGATTGACGGAAACGCCTACTTTCAATTTTTGAGAGATGCAAGTTCTCCTCCTGGCGACCCCAGATTTGTGAGTACGTTTACAGGATCGGCTTTTTATACCGATTCCACCTTATTCCAGAAGGTCAATTTTGGGGATCTTGATAAGGAGAAAGCTAAAATCCCCCCCTCCGGTAACGATGGGTGGGTTGCGATGATGCAACATTATTTTGTTTCCGCTTTTCTTCCCGCAGCAGGAGAGTCGCGAGAGTTTTTTGCACGTAAAGTACCGAATAATCTTTATACCTCTGGCGTAAAGGTTTCTTTGGGGAACATAGCACCCGGTTCAACAAAAGTATTAACGGTCCCTATGTATGCTGGACCGCAAGAGGGTGAAAAACTAAAAGCCTTAGCTAAGGGGTTGGATCTGACAATTGACTACGGCTGGTTGGCCCTCATTGCGGTCCCCATCTGGCATGTTTTGGCGTTTATTAATGTTTGGGTAGGCAATTGGGGTTGGTCAATTGTTTTTCTTACGGTTGGCATCAAACTTGTGTTTTTTCCTCTTTCCGCTGCCAGCTATCGATCCATGGCGAAAATGCGTTTGGTGGCCCCTAAGTTGCAGCGCATTAAAGAGCTTTATGAGAATGATACGCAAAAACGCAACCAGGCCATGATGGAGTTGTATAAGACAGAGAAAATTAATCCTTTGGGTGGTTGTCTTCCTGTTTTGATTCAGATACCCGTTTTCATTGCACTCTATTGGACCTTACTTGCGGCGGTAGAATTAAGAAATGCTCCGTTTATGGGATGGATTCAAGACCTCAGTTCCATTGATTATTATTGTGTTTTACCTGTCTTGATGGGGATTTCAAGTTTCATCCAAACAAAGATGCAGCCACCGCCTCCGGATCCTGTTCAGGCAAAAGTGATGATGATCATGCCCTTAGCATTTAGTGTGATGTTCTTCTTTTTTCCAGCAGGATTGGTGTTGTATTGGGTGGTGAATAACACCTTGTCTATCCTGCAGCAGTGGGCGATCACGCGTAAGATTGAGAAGGCGGCCGCGCACTGATTCTTACTTAGCTGGGGGGCTATCCGATGAATACCATCGTTGCAATCGCCTCAGCAACCGGGCCGGCTGGTGTGGCAGTGATTCGACTCAGCGGTCCCTTAGCCCCTTGGATCGCTGAGCACATTGCTAGCCTCAGCCCCAAACCTAGATATGCCCATTTCGCTCAGTTTAAGGATCAGACGGGAACCGTTCTCGACCAAGGTCTGATGATCTGGTTTCCCGCTCCTCATTCCTATACAGGAGAGGATGTGCTGGAACTTCATACACATGGTGGGGAAGTCATTCCTCGACAAGTTTTACAAGCCTGCATCGCCCTTGGGGCTCGTTTAGCGGAGCCGGGAGAGTTCACACGCAGAGCGTTCTCTTTTGGAAAGCTTGATTTAGCGCAAGCCGAGGCAGTAGGGGATTTAATTTCTGCTAGAAGTGTTGCTGCGGCTCGAGGAGCGCTGCGTTCTTTGAATGGGTCATTTTCGGCTAAGGTTCGAGAGATTCAAGACGGTTTGACTGGAATACGCCTTCAAATTGAAGGGGGTATGGATTTCCCTGAAGAAGGTCTAGAGACGGATAGTCTCAACGATGCCCAAGCTCAACTCGCTTTAGTTTCCCAGAAGGTAAAAGGGCTGTTGAAGGATGCCGAGCGATTTCATACCCTTCAAGCAGGCTGTAGGGTGGTTCTTTTGGGGGCCCCCAATGTTGGCAAGTCGAGTCTTTTAAATGCCCTGGCGCGGGACGAGCTTGCAATAGTGAGCCCGATAGCCGGCACCACTCGAGATACTGTGCGTTCGCATTTAGAAATCCAAGGCATTCGATTGGAATTGATCGATACGGCTGGGCTCCGAGATAGTGAAGAGCTTGTGGAAAAGATGGGGATTGAGCGGAGCTGGGCTACCGCAAAAACCGCAGATTTAGTGCTTATCCTCGAAGCCCCCGATGTGGATAAGCTGGGGATGGAAAAAGAGTATGCCGCGGTACTCACGGGGATCCCAACCTTATTGGTTTGGACTAAAGCGGATCTTGTGGCAACCGCAAACAGAGTTTCTGATGGCATGTGGGTTTCAGCTCAAAGTGGGGAAGGGCTAGAAGCACTTGAAACCGCTATTCTTGATCGACTTGGATGGGGCATTCATATCGAACCAGGGTTTTTGCCACGAGAAAGGCATTTAAGTGCCTTACGCATGGCGGGAAATCATATGCAGTTGGCTATGAAGGCGCAACAAGAGGAATTTTTTGCTGAAGAATTACGTTTATCGCAAATTGCGCTGAACTCGGTTTTAGGCGAGCTCGTTTCAGATGATTTGCTCGGTGAAATCTTCTCCCGTTTCTGTATTGGTAAATAAACCCCCCGGCTGAACCTTTTTGATGATCGAGTGGAAACGATGACAGTCTCTAAATCTGAGGATTCATTTCAGGACATGAGCGCTAATTTATCAGAGCGAAGTAGGCGTGTCGTTTGGCATCCTTGTACTCAAATGCAGAACCTCATCGATGCTCCGGTAGAGCCGATCACGAAAGCCGAAGGCCCTTGGTTGTTTGGTCAAAAAGGACAGCGGTGGTTTGATGGAATTTCATCATGGTGGACTTGCTTATTGGGCCATCGCCACCCCGCTATTATTCAAGCGCTTCACGATCAACTCGATACGCTCGATCACATTATGTTGGCAGGCTTTACACACCAACCTGCCGTAGATTTGGCAGAACGTTTGGTGGCTTTAACTGGGCGCGCACTCAGCCATGTTTCATTTGCCAGCGACGGCGCGTCAGCGCTAGAAATTGCGCTCAAGCAAAGCGCTCAGGCTTGGCTTAATCATGGTTTGCCTCTCAAAACCCGATTTGTGTGTCTATCGGGAAGTTATCACGGTGAGACCTTAGGTGCTCTAGGAGTAACAGATCAAGCACTATTTAGGGAACCTTATCGTCCTTTGCTTCGCGCGGGCTTGGTAGTGTCTGGACCCGATAATAGGCGTGCCCGTTTAAATGGGCGAACCCCGCAAGAAGAAGCAGCATTAGCGTTGACGCGTTTGGAGACCCTTTTTCAGGAAGAGGGCGCAACACTCGCGGCTTTTGTGTGTGAGCCTTTAATGCAAGGCGCCGGTGGGATGGTGATGTATCACTTTGACTTTTTGCTCGGGGTTAGACGTTTATGCGATACCTATAATATTCACTGGATTGCGGATGAAATTGCTACGGGTTGTGGCCGAACCGGAACCTTCTTTGCGGTCGAGCAAGCAGGGGTGTGGCCAGATCTTTTGTGTTTATCTAAAGGTATAACGGGGGGTTTGCTTCCTTTATCTGTGGTTTTGTCTAGTGAAGACATTTTCAAGGCTTTTCTGGATGAGGGTGTTGGGCGAGCTTTTCTGCATTCACATAGCTTCACGGGTAACCCCTTGGCTTGTAGAGCGGCTGTTGCAATGCTCGATACTTTGTCAGACGAACAGGTTTTGTTTCATAACAAGGAGCGAGGAGACCAGATTGAACTGGCGCTTAAGCCCTTGCTTGAATGTCCGGATGTGTTAGAGATGCGGCGTCTCGGAATGGTTTTTGCATTTGATTGCAGAGGTGGAGAAACGCAAGCAAAAAGAATCCAAGCAGAAGCCAAGTCACGCGGCTTATTGATCCGCCCAATTGGTGCAACGGTATATTTAATGCCCCCGTTCTTACTGAGTCGCGAGAATTGCGTTTGGTTGGGTGACACCTTAAGTGCAAGCGTAGTCGCGGTCGCTGAATGAGCGAATCCTTTTTTTTATCTACTCTCAAGAGAGAGGCTAAAGATTGGGAGTCGCTAGGGTTGAGGCGTCATCGCAAGACACTCCTGACCCCTGCCGGCCCCCATCTTCAATTGGAGGGGCAAAGAGGTTCGGCGCTCTCTTTTTTAAGTAACGATTATTTGGGCTTGGCCGCGCATCCTGATTTGCGTGACGGAGTGGCGAAGGCTGCACGCCTTTGGGGGGTGGGCTCTGGAGCCTCTCCTTTAGTTAGCGGACATATGCAATGTCACGCGGATGCCGAAAAAACGCTCGCGTACTTTACCGGTTTTGAAGACGCGCTACTTTTTATTACGGGCTATATGGCTAACCTGGCTGTGATTACGAGCCTATTGACCAGTCCGGAGGATGTCGTGTTTTCGGATAGCCTAAACCATGCATCTTTAATTGATGCTTGCCGATTGAGTCGAGCCCGCATTGCGCGCTTTTCACATCTGGATACGCAACATTTAGCTGAGCTCTTAAAAGCAACTCCAGCCCGGCGCCGCCTCATTGTGACGGATGCCGTATTTAGTATGGATGGGGATTGTGCCGACCTGTCCCGTTTGGTTGAATTGGCAGAAGAGTTTGATGCGCTAGTTTTGGTTGATGATGCTCATGGTTTTGGCGTTCGTGGATCACAAGGAAAAGGAAGTTTGTCTGAAGATAACATTTGTTCAGACCGGGTTATTTTGATGGCCACCCTAGGCAAAGCTGCCGGATTAAGTGGTGCATTCGTTGCGGCAACCAAGTTTCTTATCGAGCATTTTGTTCAACATGCACGGACCTATATATTTAGCACCGCACCTTCTCCAGCTTTGGTTGGGGCTATTCCTATGGCGTTGAAGTTGATACAAGAAGGTGAGTTTCGCAGGGTAAGACTCAAAGCGCTTTCAGCCCGATTTGCCTCAGGCGTTGCGTCTTGGCGATACCCCACGTTTTTTTATGGAACGTGCATTATTCCTGTTTTGGTCGGTAATGAAATACAAACCATGCACTGTGCGCAAGCCCTTTCTCATCGCGGTGTATTGGTTGCGGGAATTCGTCCTCCTACGGTACCTGCCGGTACATCCCGGTTGCGTATTTCGCTGACTGCCATGCATGAGCTTAAGGATGTCGATACTCTTCTCTTTGCGGCAGAAGAGGTAGGGTTTCATCGAGATGTTGTTGATGGCTAACAAGGGGTATTTCGTCATTGGAACAGATACCGGCGTAGGCAAAACCCTGGTTTCGGCGGGGCTTACCAGGGCTTTTTTGGATTTGGGTTTGTCTGTTGCTGCGATGAAGCCTATTGCTAGCGGCGTTATTCCGGCGGGCCGTTTTCATGATCAGGATGAAGCTTTTTGGGAAGACGTCACAACCTTAGATCTTGCAGACCGTCACGCGCTGAGCCTTCAAGAAAGATCAGTTTATAGATTCCGCATGCCGGCTTCCCCACATATTGCAGCCGCCGCGGAGGATGTTGAGATTTCTGTGTCTAGGTTAATAGATTGTGTTCGTACCCAACTTGATCGTAAAGAAATGCTGGTTGTTGAAGGGGTTGGGGGGTTGCGCGTGCCTTTGGATGATGAAAATTATGATCTTAGAGACTTTGTTTTAAGCCTAGGCCTGCCAGTGATTTTAGTGGTTGGTCTTAGGTTGGGCTGTATAAATCATGCTCTTCTAACTTTAGAAAGCCTTCAAACGAAAGGGATTCCCGTGGCGGCGTGGGTTGCTAATTCCGGTCTTGATCCTGAGTATGGCTTGGTTCAGCACACAGTAAGGTTTTTGGAGCAAGGCATCGGCATTACGTGTTCAGCAATTATCCCCCAAATCGTGATGGCTTCTCAGGTGGAGTTAGATTGCTCGCCGTCACTTCAGGGCTTTTCCGAATACATGTTGGGTGTCGAGGCCATGATTGGAGCTTCCGCAGAGATACTAAGACCCCTTGCTGAGGGGCTTAACGTTTAGTTTAGGTTTGTTCCACGTGAAACATAGTTTTGGTGTTTGATTGAAGGGTTTCTTGTTGTTCCACGTGAAACAACCGATACCTAAGATTATTGAAAACAAAGTGTTTTGTCCCTTGGGCTTGAGCGTGGGCTCAAGTAGAATGGCGGTCTGCCGAAAGGAGTAGGTGGTGCTTTATTGCGCACACAACAGAAAATGATCTATCCCGAAGATTTTGATGTAATTGTAATTGGTGGGGGTCACGCCGGAACCGAGGCGGCCTTGGCGGCGGCTAGGATGGGTGCGAGCTGCCTTTTGGTGACGCAAAACCTCGAAGCGCTGGGGCAAATGTCTTGCAACCCGTCTATTGGTGGAATAGGAAAAGGTCATCTTGTTAAAGAGGTAGATGCGCTAGGTGGTGCTATGGCGTTGGCTGCTGACCGGGCGGGTATACAGTTTAGAATGTTGAATAGCCGTAAGGGCCCTGCGGTGCGCGCCACGCGGGCACAGGCAGACAGGGTGCTATATCGGAAAGCCATTAGAGGGATGCTTGAGTCTCAGAAAAACTTAGAGCTTTTGCAGGACAGCGTAGAAGATCTTTTGGTTGAGGCGGGAGTAGTGAAGGGTATTCGTACTCAGCAAGGAATCATGGTGCATGCCCGCACGGTTGTGCTCACTACGGGCACTTTCTTGGGTGGCATCATTCATGTGGGATTAAGTCAGAGTCAAGGTGGCCGGGCGGGTGATGCGCCTTCTAATGCTTTGGCTGCGCGCTTACGTGCACTGGATCTTCCTGTGGGGCGCCTGAAGACCGGCACGCCCCCAAGACTAGATGGTCGCAGTATTGATTTTTCTCGTTTGCAGCCCCAACCGGGTGATAGCCCTGAACCGGTCTTCTCTTTTATAGGAAACAGAGGCGATCATCCGCGACAAGTACCGTGTTGGATGACGCATACCACAGCCCAAACACACGAAATTGTCCGTGGCGGTTTAGATCGGTCTCCTATGTATACAGGGGTGATTGAGGGTGTGGGGCCTCGCTACTGCCCATCAATTGAAGACAAAATTCACCGTTTTGCAGACAGACAAAGCCATCAAATTTTTCTCGAACCTGAGGGTTTGGATACGCATGAGATTTATCCAAATGGTATTTCCACTAGTTTGCCAGTAGATGTTCAATGGTCTTTGGTACGTTCCATTCCTGGCCTAGAAAAAGCAAAAATACTGCGTCCGGGTTATGCGATTGAGTACGATTATTTTGATCCTCGTGCATTGCAACCTTGGTTGGAAACACAGGTTATTTCATCGCTTTTTTTTGCGGGGCAAATTAATGGCACTACAGGTTATGAAGAGGCTGCAGCGCAGGGGTTGTTGGCGGGCGTAAATGCCGCTTTGCGGGCTAAGGATGCAGAGCCGTGGTGGCCAAAACGCCACGAGGCCTACCTTGGGGTAATGGTGGATGATCTCACTACTCGGGGTGTCACAGAGCCTTATCGGATGTTTACCAGTCGTGCAGAGTATCGACTTCAATTACGTGAAGACAATGCCGATGCACGCTTGACCCCGATAGGTCGCAATTTGGGTTTAGTCAATGATATGCGCTGGGAATGTTTTAACGAAAAACAAGCCGCGGTTGTTCATGAGCGGCATCGCTTAAATACGTGGATTCTTCGGCCACGAACCTCAGAGGCCTTAGCCCTTGAGCCTATGCTTGGAAAACCCTTGGAACGCGAAGTATCTGCTTTGGATTTGTTAAGACGTCCCGAGGCTACTTATCAAGGGATGATGCAAGCATGTGTAGCGGCAGGCTCTGAAAAATTAAAAGGGTTTTCCGGTGTGTCACCTGAGGCCGCCGAGCAAGTAGAAATAGCTGTTAAATATGAAGGCTATATTGCGCGCCAAGAAGAAGAAGTAAACCGAGAGCGGCGCTTTGAAGAAGCTCGCATTCCCGACCACTTTAATTACGTTTTAGTGAAAGGTTTGTCACGAGAGGTCGAACAAAAGCTATCCAAGCTTCGGCCAGCAACGCTGGGTCAGGCGGGGCGAATATCAGGAATTACCCCAGCAGCTATAGCGCTTCTGCTGGTTCATTTGCGTCGAGGAGGAGCATCAGCTTCCTCGGCTGGCGTTGGAAGTCAAGGGGAGCATGCAGCATGAGTGAAAAAGAAATTCTTGAAACGGGCTTAGAGCGGATGGGATTAAGCTGCTCGGAAGAATTATCAACCCGCTTGTTAGAATATCTGTCCTTGCTAGAAAAATGGAATCAAGCCATTAATCTGACCGCTATTCGTGAGCGTGATCGAATGGTTACGCATCATTTGTTGGATAGTTTAAGTGTTTTACCTTACTTGCCTAAGTTGGCGCATCACCTTGCAGATATCGGAACGGGTGCAGGACTTCCAGGCATACCTCTAGCAATCGCGCGACCAGATATATCTGTGACTTTGGTAGAGCCTAACCAGAAGAAAGTGGCTTTCTTGCGACAGGTTAAGGGTGCTTTGGGGTTGGCTAATTTAGAGGTTATAGGCAAGAGAGTAGAAGACATTCCAAGCAGTTTGTTTGATTGTGTAATCTCAAGAGCCTTTGCTGATTTGCCAGACTTCGTTAGGGTAAGTGAGCGCATACTTTCATCGGGTGGCTTGTTATTAGCTATGAAAGGTCTGGTTCCTTATGAAGAAATGGGTCGCCTTCCTGCCCATGCTAAGACAAGGGTAGAGGCAATAGACCTCCCCGATTTATCAGTCAGCCGTCATTTAATTATTGTGCATTTCGAGTCGATTGAAGAGGCTACTCTGCCATCATGAAAATCATCGCGATCGCGAATCAGAAGGGTGGAGTGGGTAAAACCACCACTACGGTGAATTTAGCCGCAAGCCTTGCTGCCCTGGGCCAAAGAATTCTTCTGGTAGACCTCGACCCGCAGGGTAATGCAACAACAGGAAGTGGAATAGAAAAAACAGATTTAAGTAAGTCTGTTTATCATGTATTGCTTGGTCAGGCGACTCTGAATGAAGCGGCTGTGCGGTCGCCGGTAGGGGATTACATGGTGTTGCCAGCGAATCGCGAACTGGCTGGTGCAGAAGTTGAGTTAGTTGATTTTCCCAACCGTGAGTTTCAACTGCGTTGGGCGTTGAGCAGTTCATCAGATGCTTACAATTTTGTTTTAATAGACTGTCCACCCGCACTAAATATGCTAACCGTAAATGGTTTGGCGGCGGCAGAACGAGTCATGATTCCAATGCAGTGCGAATATTACGCGCTAGAGGGGCTTTCAGATCTAGTGCAAACAATCAAAAGAGTGAGACATCACCTCAACCCTCAACTAGAAATAGAAGGTTTATTGAGGACTATGTTTGATCCACGTAGCCAGCTTGCCCAGCAAGTATCGGCTCAGTTAGAGGAACATTTTGGGGCTAAGGTTTATAAAACCGTTATTCCTCGAAATATTCGACTTGCAGAGGCCCCTAGCCATGGCAGGGCAGCAATGCACTATGAGCCAAATTCTAAGGGTGCACTGGCTTATCAAGAACTCGCAGCAGAACTACTGCGACGCCAAGGCCCAGAGCAACCTCTATCACCTTCAGAAAAAGAGTAAAGCAATATGGTTAAATTAAAAGGCTTGGGCCGCGGGCTTGACGCGCTGTTATCAGGAAGCGAGCCCTTATCTGCCAATGATATCCCCAATAGTTTGGCGCTTGATGCCATGCAACCCGGAAAGTATCAACCGCGAACCCATATGGATCAGGTTGCTTTAGAGTCTCTGGCAGAATCCATACGTGGACAGGGTTTGTTGCAGCCTATCTTGGTCCGCCCTATTGGGCCTGAGCGTTACGAAATTATCGCTGGTGAGCGTCGCTGGAGAGCAGCACGTTTAGCAGGGCTGGAACAGGTGCCGGTGCTTGTGCGTGCTATACCTGATGAAGCTACCTTAGCCGTAGCTTTGATCGAAAACATTCAGAGGGAAAACCTCAACGCAATTGAAGAAGCGATGGGTTTACAACGTTTAGTGGATGAGTTTGGTTTGACGCACGAACAAGCGGCAAAAGCAGTGGGTCGATCCCGTGCAGCAGTCAGTAATCTGCTTCGCCTTCTCGATCTGGAGCCATCCGTTCGCGTGCTACTTTCTGATGGTGCGCTAGACATGGGCCATGCAAGAGCATTATTGGGTTTGCCAAGCGAAGAACAACCCGCAGCGGCACTGGAAGTCTTAGACCGTAAGCTCAATGTGCGCGCGACCGAGCAAATGGTGCAAAGAAGAATAAGTGAGGTACAGCCTTCGGTGCCGGATTCGAAAGATAAAGCAACAACTCTCGGATTGGGAAAACCTAAAAATAGTGATGGTGATATTCGGCATCTAGAGCAAGAATTATCGGATCACCTTGGCGCCGCTGTAAGCATTAAAACCAAATCGAAGGGCGGAGGGGATATGGTCTTACGCTTTCATGATCTGGACCAATTAGATGGTTTAATTGCAATTTTGAAGCGATAGCAAACAAAGTTGCGCGCTGCAGCATGAAATATTTATTACAGAATTGACGTCTCAATTCTTGCCATACTATAATCGAATGGTTTAATCGGCTTGAAACTATGTTCCTGCAAGCTTTAAGGGTTGTTTGGTTTCAGGTTGGAGTAACAGGAATTTTTTCTCTTGTTGTGTGGTTTTTATCAGGTCAAGATCAGGCGTTGTCGAGTTTTTGGGGGGGGGCATGTGCGTTTATACCGGCTCTGTCTTATCAAGTACGCGCACAACTAGGTGGATCTGGCTCTGCACGAGACGCACTCAAAGCTCAATATGCAGGGGAAAGTTTTAAGTTTGTAGTGAGTATTGTGATGTTTTATCTGGTGTTTACAAACCTGAAAACGCTGGATGCACCCATATTCTTTGCGACGTATGTAGCAGCGCTGATGTGCTACTTCGTGGCTTTGTTGACAGATAAAGTGAATAGTCAGGACAGGAAAGATTCATGAGTGAAAGCGCAGCCCCATCGGCTACAGAATATATTCAGCATCACCTGACCAATTTTACGGTTGGGCATGGATTCTGGTCTTTGAATTTAGATACCCTGATTACGTCAGCTTTTTTAGGGTTGGTGATCTTTGGCACCATGTTTATGGTGGCACGAAAGGTAACTTCAGGGGTGCCAGGCAAGCTGCAGTCTGTTGTTGAAGTTGTCATCGAGATGGTGGAAGAACAAGTTCATGATACCTTTCATGGTGACAGTAAATTAGTCGCGCCATTGGCGCTGACAATTTTTGTTTGGGTATTTGCCATCAATGCGATGGATTTATTGCCTGTTGACCTTGCCCCAATGATCGCAAGCTTGTTTGGGGTGGAGCACTGGAAGGTAGTGCCTACTACGGACCCAAACCATACTTTTGCTATGTCGTTAACCGTGTTTTTCCTTTGCATTTATGGAAATTTCGCGGCAAAGGGTGCAGGAGGCTACGCTAAAGAGGCGCTCACCGTTCCTTTCGGGCCCGCTATGGCGCCTGCAAACCTCATATTCAGAATTCTTGAAGATCTTGCAAAACCAATATCTTTGTCTCTGCGACTATTTGGAAACATGTATGCGGGTGAGATGGTCTTTATATTGATTGGACTGATGCCCATTTATGTTCAATGGATTTTGGGTGCGCCTTGGGCCATCTTTCACATTCTTGTCATTACCTTGCAGGCATTCATTTTTATGATCCTAACGGTGATTTACATGAGCATGGCTTACGAAAGCCACTGATTTATTGTTTTAATTGGTAAGATTTTTTAACTAGTAATACTAACAACTGACCTCCAAGGAGAAATCATGGAACACGTTCTGGGAATGACCGCCATCGCCGTAGCTATCCTCATCGGATTCGGTGCATTGGGTACAGCATTGGGCTTTGGCTTGTTGGGTGGCCGCTTTTTGGAAGGCGCCGCACGCCAACCCGAACTCATCCCCCAATTGCAAGTGAAGATGTTTATTGTTGCAGGTTTGTTGGATGCAGTTTCCATGATCGGTGTCGGTATTGCGATGTTGCTGTTGTTTAGCAATCCGCTCATTACCGTTCTGAAGGGCTGATGCATCCCCCATCTCTGTTCAACCTGATGAGGGCTAAAGCGTGAATATCAACGCGACTATCATCGGTCAGGCAATCACTTTTGCGATCCTGATCTGGTTTACCCTGAAGTTCGTTTGGCCTCCCGTAACGGCGGCTTTGGAAGAGCGTGCCCAAAAAATTGCTGACGGTTTAGCTGCTGCTGAGCGTGCAAAGGCAGATCTTTCCTTGGCTGAGCGTAAATCTGCTGACGCGATGGTTGAAGCTCGCCAAAAAGCAGCTGAAATTATCGCAATGTCTGAGAAGCGCCGAGCCGAAATCGTGGAAGAAGCAAAACACGAAGCCATTGCCGAAGCAGACCGTATCAAAGCAGCTGCTAAGGCTGAAGTAGAGCAGGAAGCCTATCGCGCACGTGAAGCGTTGCGAGCGCAGGTAGCAAGCTTGGCTGTAGCCGGCGCCGAGAGAATTCTCCGTCGGGAAATTAATGCCGAGGTGCACGTTGACCTCTTGACCGCGCTCAGCGCGGAACTCTGAGGTCAAGCGAATGGCTGAACTTTCTACTGTCGCAAGGCCTTATGCCGAGGCGGTTTTCAAGCTAAGTCAAGAAGCGGGTAATAGTGCTAGCTGGTCTGATGTGCTGAGCCTGCTTGAGATGGTGGTACGTGATTCTCAGATGGAAGGTCTCATTGGGAATCCGCGTATCCAGCGTCATCAACTTGTTGCATTGATTGTTGGGGTTGCAGGTAATCACCTTGACGTTCAGGCAAAGCAATTGGTTGAGGTCTTAGTCGAAAATAACCGATTGGTATTACTGCCTCAGATTCGTAGCCAGTTTGAAGTACTTCGTCAAGAACGTGAAGGCGTAATTGACGCAAAGATTACTTCGGCTTTCCGAATGGAAGACGGGCAAATCAGCCGTTTGGTGAAGGATCTCGAAGCCCGCTTTAAACGTGGAATACGTCCAGATGTGTGGATTGATCCAACGTTAATGGGTGGGGTCAAAGTGGCCGTTGGTGACATCGTCATTGATGGTTCTGTTCGTGGCCGCCTTGATCGTATGGAAGCCGCGCTAAAAACTTAAATTCGTGGTGTCTGAAAGCAGACACCCATGGAGAAAATGATGCAGTTGAACCCGTCCGAAATCAGCGAACTGATCAAGGCGAAGATCCAGAATCTTCCCGTTGCAGCTGAAGCACGAACCGAAGGTACGGTTGTTTCCGTTACTGACGGTATCGTTCGTGTCCATGGTTTGGCCGACGTGATGCAGGGAGAGATGTTGGAATTTCCCGGTAACACTTTTGGTCTAGCACTAAACCTCGAGCGTGACTCGGTAGGTGCGGTGATCTTGGGTGAATATGAACACATTAGCGAAGGCAACACAGTCAAGTGTACGGGCCGCATTTTAGAGGTGCCCGTTGGTGAGGCGCTGATTGGTCGAGTTGTGGATGCATTGGGTAAGCCCATTGATGGCAAAGGCCCAATCAACTCGCCACACTCTTCGCCCATTGAAAAAATTGCACCAGGTGTTATTTGGCGTAAGTCAGTAGATCAACCGGTTCAAACCGGATTAAAGGCCATTGACTCGATGGTGCCTGTGGGTCGAGGTCAGCGAGAATTGATCATTGGCGACCGTCAGACCGGCAAAACAGCCGTGGCGATTGATACCATTATTAATCAGAAAGGTCAGAATATGACCTGTATCTATGTTGCAATCGGACAAAAGGCTTCTTCGATTGTGAACGTGGTGCGCAAGTTAGAAGAACACGGCGCGATGGAATACACCATCGTAGTTGCGGCTACGGCTTCAGATTCCGCCGCAATGCAGTTTATTGCCCCCTACTCTGGCTGCTCAATGGGCGAATATTTCAGAGATAGCGGACGTGATGCGTTGATTGTTTATGATGATTTAACTAAACAAGCCTGGGCGTATCGTCAGATTTCACTGTTGCTTCGACGTCCTCCAGGTCGCGAAGCCTATCCCGGCGACGTTTTTTATCTACACTCACGGTTGTTAGAGCGTGCTGCGCGTGTGAATGAAGATTACGTATCGCATCACACTCATGGAGCTGTAACCGGAAAAACGGGATCTTTAACGGCATTACCTATTATTGAAACTCAAGCCGGTGATGTGACAGCATTCGTTCCTACCAACGTCATTTCGATTACAGATGGTCAGATCTTTTTAGAAACTGATTTGTTCAATGCTGGTATTCGTCCTGCAATTAACGCTGGTATTTCTGTATCTCGTGTCGGTGGAGCCGCTCAAACAAAGGTCATCAAGAAGCTCGGCGGTGGTGTCCGTTTGGCGCTGGCACAATATCGTGAGTTGGCTGCGTTTGCACAGTTTGCTTCTGATCTGGATGAAGCAACTCGTAAACAGCTCGAGCGTGGCCGCATGGTGACCGAGCTAATGAAGCAAGCCCAATACGCAACTTTGTCTGTCGAAGAAATGGCAGTGACATTGTTTGCAGTGGATAAAGGCTTCTATGACGATGTTGAAGTGAAACGTGCATTGGCTTTTGAGTCTGCTCTGCGTGTTTCGCTCAAGAGCGAACATAAAGCCCTGATGGACAAAATTGCAGCGACCAAGGAATTAGACAAGGAGTCTGAAAAGACGCTGTCTGAGGCAATCGCAGCATTTAAGAAGTCAGGCGTTTACTAAGCAGTATCCGGTTCAAACCCGGATACTCCCTAATCTGTTGGTTCTGCATTTGAATTAACAGTGAGCGTGCCAAGGTAGCAATGGAGCAAGCATGGCCGGTTCAAAGGAAATTCGTACCAAGATCAAAAGCGTAAAAAATACGCAAAAGATCACCAAGGCGATGGAGATGGTCGCCGCAAGCAAGATGCGCAAGGCGCAAGACCGCATGAAAGCGGCGCGCCCCTATGGTGAAAAGATTCGAAATGTCGCCGCGCATATGGCTCAAGCACATCCAGAGTTTAGCCACCCATTCCTCGAGCGTCGCGAAAATGTGAAGCGAGTGGGGGTGGTGGTGGTGACCTCAGATAAAGGTTTGTGCGGCGGTTTGAATACCAATTTGCTGAGGCAAGTGACTCAGTTCTTCAAAGCATCAGAAGCCAGAGGAGCAAAGGTCTGCGCAACTGCATTGGGAAATAAAGGTTTTGGCTTTATGAATAGGGCTAATGTACCTGTTGTTTCTCATGCGATTGGTTTGGGTGACACCCCTCACCTAGAACGTCTCATTGGGCCGATAAAGGTTTTATTAGACCAGTTCTCGGCCGGTGAAGTGGATGAGGTTCATTTAGCCTACACCCGCTTTATCAACACAATGAAGCAAGAACCCGTTGTAGAACAATTGTTACCGTTGCCAAAACATAAGCTCGAAGTTGATGGCGACAAGCAGGGCGCTTCGTGGGATTACATCTACGAACCCGCAGGGCCTGAAGTCATTGCTCAGTTACTTTTGAGATATGTCGAAGCATTGGTGTATCAGGCAGTGGCTGAAAATATTGCTTCGGAACAAAGTGCACGGATGGTGGCAATGAAAGCTGCTTCCGATAATGCAGGTAGCGTGATAGGCGAGTTGCAATTGATTTACAACAAATCTCGTCAGGCTGCTATTACTAAGGAACTCTCAGAAATCGTTGGCGGCGCTGCTGCGGTTTAATGCTTTTGAAATTTACTGTTTAGGACGACACCCATGACCGAAGGAAAGATTGTTCAGTGTATCGGCGCCGTGATCGACGTCGAATTCCCCCGCGAATCCATGCCAAAAGTGTATGACGCGCTTGTACTGCCAGGAACAGAGTTGACGCTGGAAGTTCAGCAGCAACTTGGTGATGGCGTAGTGCGTACGATTGCGCTGGGTTCCTCTGACGGCTTACGTCGCGGACTTAATGTACAGAATACAGGCAAGCCCATCTCAGTTCCTGTCGGCCCCAAAACTTTGGGTCGCATTATGGATGTGTTGGGTCGCCCAATTGATGAAGCAGGACCCATTGGGAATGAGTCTGTGGCATCCATTCATCGCAAAGCACCCGCATATGAAGACCTTTCACCCAGTACCGAATTGCTTGAAACCGGTATTAAGGTGATTGACTTAATTTGCCCTTTTGCAAAGGGCGGTAAAGTAGGCCTGTTTGGTGGTGCGGGTGTAGGCAAGACGGTGAACATGATGGAACTCATCAACAACATCGCAAAAGCTCACGGCGGATATTCTGTATTTGCAGGAGTGGGTGAACGTACTCGTGAAGGTAATGACTTTTATCACGAGATGAAGGATTCCAACGTATTGGATAAAGTAGCGTTGGTTTATGGCCAGATGAACGAGCCTCCCGGCAACCGTCTGCGTGTTGCGCTAACCGGCTTAACCATGGCGGAATACTTTAGGGATGAAGGTCGGGATGTGCTGTTGTTCGTCGATAACATTTACCGCTTCACCTTGGCGGGTACTGAGGTATCTGCGCTGCTGGGTCGAATGCCTTCAGCTGTGGGTTATCAGCCTACTCTTGCTGAAGAAATGGGCCGCTTGCAAGAGCGCATTACATCCACCAAATCAGGCTCCATTACCTCTGTCCAAGCAGTCTATGTCCCTGCAGACGACTTGACGGACCCGTCACCCGCAACAACCTTCCTCCACCTAGATTCAACGGTAGTGCTGTCTCGTGATATCGCTTCTCTGGGAATTTACCCCGCAGTGGATCCGTTAGATTCCACTTCACGTCAGCTTGATCCTTTAGTTGTTGGTGAAGAGCATTACAACACCGCTCGAGGTGTGCAGATGACCTTGCAGCGCTACAAAGAACTTCGCGATATCATTGCGATTTTGGGTATGGACGAATTGTCTCCTGAAGACAAGCTTGTTGTATCCCGCGCTCGTAAGATTCAGCGTTTCTTGTCCCAGCCATTCCATGTGGCTGAAGTATTTACGGGATCGCCTGGAAAATATGTTTCCTTGGCTGAAACTATTAAAGGCTTCAAGGGAATTGTGAACGGTGAATACGACCATATGCCTGAGCAGGCGTTCTACATGGTCGGAACTATCGACGAAGCAATCGAGAAGGCTAAGACTCTCAACTAAGGACAGACCATGGCAACTATCCACGTAGACGTGGTCAGCGCTGAAGAACAGATTTTCTCCGGGGAAGCACAATTTGTAGTGCTGCCTGGAGAAGAAGGTGAGCTTGGCATTTACCCACGTCATACCCCCTTGCTGACCCGTATTCGTCCGGGTGCGGTGCGTGTGAAGCCTGCTCATGGCGGGGAAGAAGAGCTGGTGTTTGTATCGGGCGGCATCCTTGAGGTGCAACCCGATATGGTTACGGTTCTTGCTGATACCGCTATCCGTGGGCATGACTTGGATGAGGCAAAAGCAACCGAAGCCAAACGTGCTGCTGAAGAAGCGCTTCATAATCGAACAGGTGATGTGGATTACGCACGCGCTTCAGGCGAATTAGCAGTGGCAATGGCGCAGTTAGCAGCGATTAGCAAACTTCGCAAAATCCGCGGCTAATGTTGCATCCTAGGTGTGACGAACGCTTCGTCGCACCTAGTTTATTTAGTTCTCCCTCGCTGACGATCCTGCCAATTCAGCGTTAGACTACACCCCTAAATGTTTTAATCACGCCCGGGGTTTCTCTTGACCGACTCATCTCTACATGTTGTCATTCTCGCTGCTGGCCAAGGTAAGCGTATGCACTCTGCATTACCGAAGGTATTGCAGTCTATGGCTGGCAAAAGTCTTTTAGGTCACGTACTGGCTTGCGCTCAATCACTCCAGCCTCAACGCATCAGTGTCGTTTATGGTCATGGTGCAGAAGCAGTCAGAGCTCAGTTCAAAGAAGAAGCAATACAGTGGGTATTACAATCCCCTCCGCAAGGAACGGGAGATGCAGTAAAGCAAGTTTTTCAACAAAAAGCGACCCCTCTCTCGAGCAATGAAACGATGCTCGTTTTGTATGGAGATGTCCCGCTCATACAAAAAGAAACCCTTGAAGCGCTCATTAACTTGTCGCACAGTAAAGGAGCCTTAGCCCTACTCACTCAAACAGTTAAAGATCCCACAGGTTATGGACGTGTGGTGCGTGCTGAAACGAATAACATTTGTGCAGTCGTGGAACATAAAGATGCAAGCCCTGAACAACTTGCGATCAATGAAATCAATACAGGTATTATTTGTGCCCCTTCAAAGCGACTTGCAGCGTGGGTCGCCTCATTAGATAACAAAAATCAGCAAAGTGAGTACTATCTTACTGATGTAGTAAATCTTGCAGTAAAAGATGACGTTGCCGTTATTTCAGCTTCTCCAAAGCTGGAATGGGAGGCGCAAGGTGTGAATGATCAGTGGCAGCTCGCTCAACTAGAACGCCAATGGCAGCGGCACACTGCTCAGGGATTACTTCTTAAAGGGGTGGCGATAGCTGACCCAGATCGAATCGATATCCGCGGTTCTCTGCATACAGAAAAAGATGTTCGTATAGATATTGGATGTATTTTTGAGGGAGTTGTTTATTTAGGAGAAGGCGTGCACGTAGGTCCTTACTGCGTGATCAAGGATAGCAATATTGGACAATATTCGAATATCAAGGCTTTTAGTCATATCGATCAAGCGAATCTAGGGGCGGAAAATCAAATTGGACCCTATGCACGTGTCCGTCCTGGAACCGTAACAGCTGAAAAAGTACATATAGGAAATTTTGTAGAAATTAAAAATAGTGAAATTGGAAAAGAGAGCAAAGCAAATCACCTCGCTTATATAGGGGATTCAAAAGTAGGCCAAGCCGTGAATATTGGGGCAGGTGTGATCACCTGCAACTTCGATGGTGCCAATAAGCACCAGACTATTATTGGGGATGGAGCCTTCATTGGTTCCGACAGTCAACTCGTCGCACCGGTTACTATTGGGTCTGGTGCAACCATAGCAGCAGGAACCACTTTGGTGGGTGCGGCTCCAGCAAATCAACTTACCCTTTCAAGAGCGCCGCAGCGATCCATCGCTGCGTGGAAGCGACCGAGCAAAAAAAACTAGGGCGAGGAATATCAGTATTAACGTGTTTTAGGCAGTGAAGCGATGAGCTCATCTAATACTTGCAGGGTGGCTTCATTACCTCCGGCAATGGAAGGACTGGTTTTAAATTTCCCGTCAACGATCAAACTGGGTACACCGTCGATGGCATAGGCTTGAGCCTTTGCATTTCCACCATTTAATTTAGTTTGAACACCAAACGAGTTGAAGGTATCCACAAACTTGGCGCGATCGATTCCCTGTTTGGCTGCCCAGTCAGCCGCAGCATCTGCAGACATCAAGTTCAGATGTGACTCATGAATAGCCCCAAACACTTTACTATGAAGCTTATCTATCTGACCCATCGCCTCAAGGGTGTAATACAGTTTTGCAAGAGGTAACCACTCACTGCGCCCAAAAGTGACAGGTACGCGTTTGAGTACAACACCCGCAGGCATTTTATGTTCCCAAGTTTCTAGGCTAGGCTCTAGATGATTACAGTGAGGGCAGGCATAGGAAAAAAACTCCAACACCTCAACTTTACCGGGTGAACTTGTCAGTTGTGGAGGATTAATGAGTTGGTATTCTTTGCCCGCTGTTGCGGCATGAGCAACGCCAAAAGCAAGTCCAAAACTAGCAATAAAAAGGAGCCCTAAACTAAGGCGTTGAATAGGCATCATAATAAACTCCGGAGATAGAAAGCTTTTATTGGGACGTCTCGCCAGCAACTGGCCGAACTAAAATATAACTAATCCCGTTTGACTTCAAAATTTGAGTGAGTTCCGCAGTATCGGAAGTTTGTGCAAAAGCGCCTATACGAACCCGGTATAAACTTTTCCCGGACTCTCCAGCAGCAGATGGCCAAATATGTGCTTTTTGCCCCGTTAGTTGAGCGACGACCTCAATTTGTTTTTGAGCTTCTTCCGGTGAGGAGAAAGCACCAAACTGAACATAAAGATTGCTGGGAAGGTTGGATTTGGGAGATTCTGAAGGGATACTGGCTGGGGAAGGGTCAACGCTCGCAGAGCCAGTACTGGCTTCAGCTCCAACCGTGTTGGAAGAGGGTTTAACAGCTGAAGCGCTGTCACCACTTATTGAGGGGCTGCCGCTCGGGGTACTTGCTGAATCGATCTCGCCAACACTGTTACCTGAGTTTGCTAAGGCATTACCTTTCATGATTCCCATAGTTTGAAGGGCACGATTGGTAAAAGGGCTAGGACTGCGAGCAATCCATATAGCAATGCTACTGCATAATCCAACGCCTAAGACGAGCCCAATTAAAATCCCCGTAAGGAGTGGATTCCCTGAACCAGGTTTTGGGTCGGAGGATTGAATAGGACTGGTTGTTTTATTTTGATGTGTCTTACTCATATTCCTACACTTACATTTGTTTGGGAGCGCTGACCCCAAGCAAGGATAAACCGAGCTTTAGAACCAACGCTGTTGAATAGGCCAATGCTAGCCTTGCACGAGTTAACTCAGGTTGTTCGGCAACAATAAAGGGAGCCGAGTTATAACAACTGTGAAAGGCAGCGGCAAGATCTCGTAAATAGAAAGCTATGCTATGGGGCGCGTAATCCGTTGCGGCTTGGTCAGCAGCTTCAGGAAACCTTGCTAAGACATGAGCAAGGGCCACTTCAGATTCAGTACCAAGCAAAGATAAATCTGAATTCACTAATTCCTTTGTATCCCCACCCCACCGAGAGAGCACGCTATGCACCCTCGCATGCGCATATTGCACATAGTAGACAGGGTTGTCATTACTTTCGCTGGTAGCCAGAGAAAGATCAAAATCAAGGGCTTGATCAGATTTACGCAAGACATAAAAAAAACGCGCAGCATCACGACCCGTCTCCTCGCGCAATTCTCGCAAAGTAACAAATTGTCCTTTGCGGGTAGACATCTGTACTTTCTCACCATTGCGAAATAAGCTAACAAACTGAACCAAAGGAACGACTAAACGACTTGCATCGTGACCAAGAGCGATTAAAGCAGCTTTCACTCGAGGTATATAGCCATGATGATCTGCGCCCCATACATTCAGAATACGATCAAAACCGCGGCCGAATTTTTCATCGTGATAGGCGATATCTGAAGCAAAATAAGTGTAAATCCCGTTTTCACGCTGAACAACGCGATCTTTCTCATCCCCAAAGGCGCTAGATTTGAACCAAACGGCGCCATCTTTTACATATAGATGCCCGAGTTCATCTAAACGAGCAACCACCTGAGCAACACGACCCGAGTCATACAGACTTTGTTCAGAGAACCAGCAGTCGAACACCACACCAAACTCTTCAAGGTCGGCACGACAATCATCGAGCTGCTCAGCCAGAACCTCGGCATGTATGGTCGCCCAGTCCTGTCCAAGCAGAGCCTTAGCCTGATGAATGAGCGCATCCATGTGTGCTTCAATTTGAGCCTCGCGTTGCTTGTCATCTATTGGCAGAATAGGATCAGGTATACCTGGACATCCGGCGGTGACTTCAGTCGCAGTTTTGATATAGGAAGCGCCATGATGTGCGGTAAGAGCTTCAGCCATCGCCCCAACGTAATCACCCTGATAGCCGTTGGGGGGAAAATCAAGATTGACAGCATGTTGACTCAAATATCTCAGCCAAGTGGATACCGTTAGGATATCCATTTGTCTGCCAGCGTCATTAACATAGTACTCACGCTGAACTTTCCATCCTGCAAAATCGAGAAGGTTTGAGAGGCTCGCGCCGAATGCCGCTCCGCGACCGTGACCCACATGTAATGGCCCGGTAGGGTTGCTCGAAACAAACTCAACCTGAATACTGCCTTTCGAGCCGGAAGCCTGGCGACCAAACTGCTCTGGTGAGAGCAAGACATTCGCCACGACAGCAAAACGCGTTGCCGCCCGAAGTTTGAAGTTTAGAAAACCGGGGCCAGCGATGTCACAGGATTCAATCATCCCTGATACCGGCAAAGCCTCTTTAATTTGTTGTGCCAATTGTCGGGGATTGCAGCCTGCCGCCTTAGCAAGTTGAAGTGCAATACTGCTGGCAAAGTCACCGTGATCAGCTTGGCGAGGTCGCTCAAGCGGTATGTCACCCACGGTAGAATTAGGGAGCGCTAAAGCAATCGCTGCGCGCAAAAGTTGTTCAAGCTCGGTCTTCAAAGTCTTTCACGTTTAATCAATTAGCAAAGATGCAAGTATATCTCGCCCAGGTAGAACACCGAGATGAAGAAAGAAGACAAATTTATATATCAAGAGGGTCTACCTCTAGCACCCACTGAGTTTTTCCTTGAGGCTTTTCACGGAGCGTCTCGACCCAAGCAGATAAGAATCGATGTAATGCCGGTCGCTCTTTTGCTTGAGTGAGAATTTGAAATCGATATTTATGGGCTACCTTAGGAATGAGGGCGGGAACAGGATCAAAAACAGTCACCTCATCTGGGGTCCCTGCTAAACCTTTTGCGCGATGCAGAAAAGATTCAACACGGGCCGCGTCTGAGCCACTTGCATGCAGTACCGCTTGATGAATAAAGGGGGGAAAGACCAGAAGTTCCCGCTGTTGCAGCAGGTTCTGAGCGTACGGCAAAAAATCTTGTTTAAGAACGGCTTGAAAGAGGGGATGTTCTGGCTGTGAAGTTTGAATCAATACTTGGCCTATTTTGTTGGCTCGACCGGCTCTTCCTGCAACTTGTAATAGTTGAGCAAATAGCCTCTCCTCTGCACGAAAGTCAGAGCTAAACAAAGCGCTATCAGAATTCACAACAATCACACAGGTCAAATCAGGAAAATCATGGCCTTTGGTTAACATTTGAGTACCAACCAAAATATCTAATTCCTCATTGATGAGCGCTGAACGTAGATTTGCAAACCCCTCTTTGTGTCCCATTGTGTCTGAATCAACACGCGCAAGGCGGGCTGAAGGAAATCGTTCCCTTAGGGTTTGTTCTAACCGCTCAGTCCCTTCTCCGGCAGGGCGTAATTCTGGATTACGACAATCGGGACAATTTCTAGGAATAGCTTGCATCCAACCACATAGATGGCAGCGAATTCGTTTGGACCGAAGGTGTAAAACTAAGCGGGTACTGCAGCGAGGGCACCCCGCTGTCCAGCCGCACTGCGTGCACCACAATGCGGGAGAATAGCCACGGCGATTAATAAAGACAAGACTCTGTTCGCCTCTCTGCAAGGTCTCCTCTAAGGCCTTAAAAGCGGGGTCAGATAAACCCTCTTGGGCAGGAAAATGTCTTAAATCGACGAGCCCAATTGAGGGAAGCTTTGCGCGTTTGTCCGCGCGTTGGGTAAGCGAAAGGAGTTGATAACGCTGGCGAAGAGCTAAATGCAAGCTTTCAAGACAAGGGGTTGCTGAACCCAAAATAACAGGACAACTTGCATTTCGTGCTCTGATGACTGCCATGTCCCTCGCCGAGTAACGCAGGCCTTCTTGTTGTTTGTAGGACGCATCATGCTCTTCGTCTACGACAATAAGTCCGAGATCTGGAAGAGGAGCTAGAACGGCTAAGCGCGTACCAATGATGACTAGAGGTCCGGACTCAAAAAGTCTAAGCCAGTTTTTTACACGCGCAATTCCGGCTAAGTTGCTATGAAGACTGATGACGGGGATATCCTTGAAATAGGATTGAACGCGTGCTTCAAGCTGCGGGGTGAGATTGATCTCAGGGACCAGTAAAAGAGTCTTACGTCCTAGTTTGACTGCTTCTTCTGCGATGTTAAGGTAGACCTCGGTTTTTCCGCTACCTGTAACCCCAAGTAACAAAAAAGTTTCAAAGCGCTGAGCATGTACGGCTTCGATAACACGTTGAGCGGCTTGAGCTTGAGCTTGATTGAGAGAATGTGGCTGTGAGGGCGGGGCTGCTGCGGCGTGTTTTTTTGAAGACAACTTTCTGGGTTTCCAAGGCTGAGGCTTTCGAAGACCAGGGGGGAGGGCCTGAAGCAAGACTTGTCCTTGAGGGTAATGATAATACCGTGCACAGAATTGCAAAAACTGTAGGCATTCAGGGGGTAGGGCTGGGGTTTCTCTGTGGATATAAAGCAGGGGTTTGAGTTTGTCTTTGGAAATTTCAGAGTGGTTAACTAGCTCAAGTAATATACCTATAACAGATTTATTTCCAAATTCAATCGTGACCCTTCTGCCGATATCGCACACATCGACGTCAACAGCTAAGTAATCAAATTCTTTACAAAGCGGAACATCAAGCGCCACGCGGGCTATGCGGGTAGTCATCGTGGTGTTGAGGATATCATCCTGTGGATAACATTGTTCATAACCCAATTTATTTTGTACTGTTCAGCGCTACTTATTGCTTGTGCTGCAACGCAAAAAACCGTAGAAAAACAAATTTTATTATTAGAATCAATGGGTTAAATATATATAGCGGTGATTTTGCAAGTGATTGTTTTATTTAGAGCAAAATGACGTGGCTTGTGGAAAAAGCCCGCGCTGCAAGGGTTTTTAAAAGATTAAAAACTGTCAAGAGTGCGATGCGTTAAGCGTGATAAGGTTTACTAAATTCATGCACTGCATCAACTAGGGCGGCAACATGGTCGGGGTTGGTGTGCTGAGATACCCCATGACCGAGGTTAAAAACGTGCCCTGTGCCATGACCAAACTGCTCGAGAATACGGGCGACTTCTTGACGAATGGCATCGGTTGATCCAAACAAAGCCATGGGGTCAAAGTTACCTTGAAGGGCAACTTTTGATCCAACTCTTTTTCTTGCATCACCGATATCAACAGTCCAGTCTAAGCCTAAGGCGTCATAACCAGCTGAAGCCATGCCCTCAAGCCATAGCCCGCCTCCCTTGGTGAAGGCTATGCGCGGAATCATCCTGCCATCTGCTTCACGCGTGAGACCGTGGGCTATTTCTGAGAGGTAAGGTAAGGAAAACTCATGATAAGCAGCATGAGAAAGAGACCCGCCCCAAGTATCAAAAACCATGACAGCTTGAGCGCCGGCTTGAATTTGAGCATTCAGATAGCTAATGACGGCCTGGGTAGTGACCTTCAGAATGTGGTGAAGCAAGTCTGGACGCGCATAGAGCATGCCCTTGATATAGCGAAAATCATCTGAACCCCCGCCTTCAATCATGTAGCAGGCTAGGGTATAAGGGCTTCCTGAAAAGCCTATCAAGGGAACCCGTCCATTCAATGATCGACGGATTTGAGACACGGCATCCGTCACATAGCGCAGGTCTTGATCAATATCGGGTAAGCGTAAAGCTTTGATCGATGTTTCATCTCGCAGGGGATGATCTAGTTTAGGGCCTTCTCCTGCAGTGAATCTAAGACCCAAGCCCATTGCATCGGGAATGGTCAGTATGTCTGAAAACAATATCGCAGCATCGAGAGGAAAACGATCAAGAGGCTGAAGGGTGACTTCAGTAGCCAGATTAGGGTTTTTGCAAAGGGCTAAGAAATCTCCCGCCTGAGCACGGGTTGCGTTGTACTCAGGAAGATACCTTCCTGCCTGTCTCATAATCCACAAGGGAGTGTAATCAACGGGTTCGCGCATTAAAGCACGAAGGAAAGTATCGTTTTGTAGTGTGGTCATATTATCTTGGAAGATTGGTCGATCCCATTAGGAATTCATCAACAGCGCGAGCGCACTGACGACCTTCCCGAATAGCCCATACTACCAAAGATTGTCCGCGGCGCATGTCTCCCGCTGAGAACACCTTTGCAACTGAGGTTTGGTAAGAGTCGGTGTTAGCGGATACATTGCCACGACCATCTAAAGCAACACCGAGTTGCTGAAGTAATCCGGTCTGAATGGGATGAACATAACCCATAGCAAGTAAAACCAAATCTGCAGGGATTTCAAACTCACTTCCAGCGATCTCGGTCATTTTCATTTGACCGCTTACAGGATCTTTAGACCAATCCACTCGATTGGCACGTAGTTTTTTGAGCTTTCCGTTTTCTCCTAAAAAAGCTTTGGTTCCAACGGCCCAATCTCGCTCACAGCCCTCTTCTTGGCTGCTGGAGGTGCGTAGACGCATAGGCCAGTTTGGCCAAGTCAGGGGACGGTTTTCTTCTTCAGGGGGGCGAGACATCAGTTCGAATTGCGTTACAGACAAAGCACCCTGTCGTATGGATGTCCCTACACAATCTGAACCCGTATCCCCGCCGCCAATGACTACGACGTGCTTACCCGTAGCGGTTAATTGATTTGGAACCTCATCCCCAGCTACGCGTTTATTTTGTTGAGGCAAGAAATTCATTGCGAAATGAACCCCCTCCAGCTCGCGACCTGGAACAGGCAAGTCACGGGGATGCTCTGAGCCACCGCTCAAAATCAAGGCATCGTATTCGCCAAGGAGGTCCTGAGCATTTACGTTTACGCCAACATGCTGTTGGGTGCGGAACTCAACACCTTCAGCACGCAGTTGTTCAAGGCGGCGATCGATAAGATGCTTTTCCATTTTGAAGTCTGGGATGCCGTAGCGAAGCAAGCCGCCTATACGATTATTTTTTTCGTAAACAACGACATCGTGACCCGCACGGGCTAATTGCTGAGCAGCCGCAAGACCTGAAGGCCCAGAGCCAATCACGGCTACTTTCTTACCTGTTTTATGCGCAGCAAGAATGGGCTTAACCCAGCCGTTTTCCCAAGCCTTATCGATAATCGTATGTTCGATATTTTTAATGGTGACGGCTTTACTATTGATATTAAGAACGCAAGATGCTTCGCAGGGCGCTGGGCAGATACGGCCGGTGAATTCAGGGAAGTTATTTGTAGAATGGAGTGTTTCTACTGCTTCTTGCCAACGGCCGTGATACACCAAATCATTCCAGTCAGGAATGATGTTATTGACAGGGCAACCGGTTTGGCAAAAAGGTATACCGCAGTCCATGCAGCGCGAGCCTTGGTTGCGCACATCCTTCTCAGACAAATCTAAAGAGAACTCACGATAAAACTTTACCCTTTCAGCAGGCGGCAAGCTAGTTGGCTCAACGCGTTCAACCTCAAGAAAACCGGTGACCTTACCCATTACTACTCCTTAAATTTACTGAACTGCCGCACCTGAAAGCGCCGCTGCATGTTCCGCGGCGAGTTCCTGAAGCGCTCGACGATATTCCATCGGCATGACCTTGACGAAGCGAGGCAGCATCTCGGTCCAGCGATCTAGAATCTCTCTAGCACGTGAACTGCCTGTATACCGAGCGTGGTTTTCGATGAGGCGTTTAAGAAGAACAGCATCTTCTGTTCCTAGATGTTTAACATCTACCTTGCCATGCGATTCAAGTTCATCGCCATCCGTCAAAGAAGCTTCGGCAGGAACCGGTTCAAGTTCAACCATCGCTAGATTGCAACGGTGTTCAAAGTCCCCGGCTTCATCTAGAACATAAGCGACTCCGCCGCTCATCCCTGCAGCGAAATTACGCCCTGATTGACCCAGCACGACGATGGTGCCTCCAGTCATGTACTCGCAGCCATGGTCTCCAACACCTTCTACGACAGCAGTGGCGCCAGAGTTACGAACGGCGAAACGCTCACCAGCTACACCGCGGAAGTAAGCCTCACCATTGATCGCACCATATAAAACAGTATTTCCAACGATGATGTTTTCCTCAGGCTTGATGGGGCATTCTGTAGGTGGGTAAATCACAATCCGGCCGCCAGACAAGCCTTTACCAACGTAGTCATTTGCTTCACCTTGGAGTTCGAGGCTAATCCCGTGCGCTAAGAAAGCGCCAAAACTTTGTCCGGCAATCCCTGATACTTTAACGTGAATGGTGTCTTCGGGAAGACCTGCATGTCCATAGCGCTTAGCCACCTCACCAGAAAGCATCGCCCCAAAGGTTCGATTTAAATTACGAATCGAAGTACTTATTTGCACAGGCTCCTTGCGCTCTAGAGCGGGTTCAGCTGCAGCGATCAATGTGTGATCTAGGGCTTTATCTAAGCCATGGTCCTGGCGATCAGTCCAACGCAGAGAAGTCCCTGCAGGGACTGAAGGGCGATAGAAGATGCGACTAAAATCGAGGCCCTTTGCTTTCCAGTGCTCAACACCCTGACGGGTATCTAACATATCTGCGCGCCCAATCATTTCATCGAAAGTTCTAAAACCCATTTGTGCCATGTACTCACGAACTTCTTCGGCTACAAAGAAGAAGAAGTTAATCACGTGCTCAGGTTGACCGGCAAAGCGCTTGATGAGCTCTGGATCTTGAGTCGCAATTCCCACCGGGCAGGTGTTTAAATGGCATTTACGCATCATGATGCAACCTTGAACGACGAGCGGTGCCGTTGCAAAACCAAATTCATCCGCGCCCAACAATGCTGCGATGACTACATCACGGCCCGTTTTCATTTGACCGTCAGCTTGAACACAAATACGGCTGCGTAACTGGTTTAGTACTAATGTTTGCTGTGTTTCTGCTAAGCCTAACTCCCAGGGAGAACCCGCGAATTTCACTGAAGAGAGGGGCGAGGCACCTGTACCGCCGTCGTGTCCTGAAATGGTGACGTGATCAGCATGCGCTTTCGAGACCCCAGCGGCCACGGTACCAACCCCAACCTCGGATACCAACTTGACGCTCACGCGCGCGCGCGGATTGACGTTTTTGAGGTCGTGAATTAATTGGGCCAGGTCTTCAATCGAATAGATATCATGGTGCGGGGGGGGGGAAATCAAGCCAACCCCTGGGACTGAATGACGAATTTTAGCGATGTATTTGCTGACTTTGTGGCCGGGTAATTGGCCGCCCTCACCAGGTTTTGCTCCCTGAGCCATCTTGATCTGAAGATCGTCAGCGTTGACGAGATACTCAGTCGTCACACCAAAGCGGCCAGCGGCTACTTGTTTGATGGCCGAGCGCATTGAGTCACCACTTTCCATTGGCTTGAAGCGAATCGGGTCCTCGCCGCCTTCACCTGTATTGGATTTGCCCCCCATTCTATTCATGGCAATGGCGAGCGTACTATGCGCTTCATGGGAAATCGAACCGAGAGACATAGCGCCTGTCGCAAAACGCTTGACGATCTCTTTGGCTGACTCCACATCGGTGAGCGGAATAGGCTCAGCAGCCTTGCGAATTTCAAATAGCCCACGCAGAGTGAGTAACTCGGTTGCCTGCGTATTGATCGCGTTCGCGTATTCCTTATAGGTTGAAAAATTTCCAGTTCGGGTCGCGTTTTGTAGTTTGGAAATACTTTCAGGCGTCCACATGTGTGCTTCGCCGCGAATACGGTAGGCGTAATCGCCACCTGGATCGAGCGAGTCACGGTATAGCGGAGCATCAGAGTAGGCAATACGATGAAGACGAAGGACTTCCTCTGCGACTTCGGTAAGACCTATTCCTTCTACATTACTTGAAGTCCCACGGAAGTAATGCGAAACAAACTCGGAATTCAAACCGACCGCCTCAAAAATCTGAGCGCCACAGTAAGATTGATAGGTAGAGATACCCATCTTCGACATCACTTTTAGCAAGCCTTTCGAGACGGCTTTAACGAAACGTTTGCAAGCTTCGTAGTGCTCCAGATCAGTTGGCAAATACTCCCCCATATCGCCGATGGTTTCGAAAGCCAAGTAGGGGTGAATCGCTTCAGCACCATAACCTGCTAGGCAAGCAAAATGATGCACTTCGCGCGCAGAGCCGGTCTCAATCACTAGCCCAGCACTGGTTCGTAGTCCAGTTTGTACCAAATGATGATGGACTGCTGCGGTGGCGAGTAACGCAGGAATGGGCGCCATACTTTCTGAGACTGCACGATCAGACAGGATGATAACGTTAAAGCCTTCACCAACTTTTGATTCCGCTTCAGCGCAAACCGCTTTCAAAGCGGCTTCCATACCTGTTGCTCCGCTATTCGCTGAGAAACAAATGGATAGTTCGGTTGAACGGAAGGTACCCTGAGTTAAATCCTGAATACTGCGGACTTTCTCCATGTCTTCAATAGAAAGTACGGGTTGATGTACTTCCAGTCGAGGCTGAGGATTATTTGTATCAACCGCAAGCAAGTTGGGGCGTGGGCCAAGGAATGAGACCAAGGACATCACCAATTCTTCACGAATAGGGTCAATCGGAGGATTGGTCACCTGCGCAAATAGCTGTCGGAAGTACTGATATAAGGGCCGTGGCTTATTTGATAACACGGCTAGAGGGGTGTCATCGCCCATTGAGCCAATGGCCTCTTGACCGGTTGCTGCCATAGGCGTCATCAGGAACTTTAAGTCTTCCTGAGTAAAACCAAAGGCTTGCTGGCGATCTAATAATGTACTGCGAACATTCTCAGGGGCTTGTTGGTTTGCAGGGGGCAAGTCTTCTAAACGAAGTTGCGTTTTCGCTAGCCATTCACGGTAAGGATGCTCTTGAGCAAGTGCGCGCTTTAGCTCAGCGTCATCGATGATCCGGCCTTCTTCAAGATCAATTAACAGCATTTTTCCGGGTTGAAGGCGCCATTTTTTGACGATTTGATCTTGAGGGAAATCTAGCACACCCATCTCTGAGGCCATTAAGATGGTGCCGTCTTTGGTCAACTGATAGCGCGCTGGACGCAGTCCGTTTCGATCAAGCGTGGCGCCAATTTGACGGCCATCCGTAAAGGCAACGGCTGCAGGACCATCCCAAGGCTCCATCAGAGCGGCATGGTATTCATAGTAGGCCCGGCGCTCTTCATCCATCAATGGATTTCCCGCCCACGCTTCCGGAATCAGCAGCGTCATGGCTTGGGCCAGAGGGTAGCCGCCAGCAACCAGAAGTTCGAGAGCATTATCGAAGCTTGCTGAATCGGATTGCCCTTCATCGATCAAGGGCCACAATTTCTTCAAGTCATCGCCCAATGCCACGGAAGATAAGGCATGGCGGCGAGCGGCCATCCAATTTACGTTTCCGCGCAAGGTATTAATTTCACCGTTGTGGGCGATCATGCGAAATGGGTGAGCCAGATCCCATGTGGGAAAAGTATTTGTAGAGAAGCGCTGATGAACCAAAGCCAGTGCGGTCACCATGGAGGGGTCACGCAAATCAAGGTAGAACTCTCCTACCTGGTGTGCAAGCAGCATCCCTTTATAAATTAAGGTGCGTGAGGAGAAGGAGGGAACATAAAACATGCTGCCCTGTTTGAGTTCAAGTGCAGTCACGCCATGTTCAATGCGCTTACGAATAACAAATAGTTTGCGCTCGAAGCTTTGTTGGTCAGCTGCTCCTGCACCACGTCCCACAAAAACTTGACGGATAAAGGGTTCAACTTTTTTGACGCTTTCGCCTAGCCCGCTGCTATCAACGGGGACATCGCGCCAACCTAATAGGGTTTGGCCTTCTTCCTGAACCATTTGTGCAAATAGCTTTTCAACTGTTTGGCGTTCAATGGGATCCTGGGGCAAGAATACTGAGCCTACTCCGAACTCGCCGGCGGGGGGGAGAGAAAACCCCAGCTCTTTTGCGCGATCGCGCAGGAAGCTGTCGGGCATCTGAATCAAAATACCCGCGCCATCCCCTGCAAGAGGATCTGCGCCTACCGCGCCACGGTGGGTGAGGTTTTCAAGGATCTTTAACCCTTGCTCGACCAGTTGGTGGGATTTCTTCCCATGAATATTTGCGACAAAACCTACGCCGCAGGCGTCATGTTCGTGTTTTGGATCGTAAAGCCCTTGTTTAGGGGGCAGAGTCAAATGATTCACGTCGAACCTCTAATATCGATGCGCATAAACCGCGAAACAAATTCTTGGATGTCCCCGCGGTGGCGTTGCTTTCCGGGTCGAGGTTAAGCGCTATTAAAAGACGCGAAAACGACGACGGGCTCGGGGGGCCGGACACAAATAGCGGGGTTGTAATCATACCGTCAATAAATTAAGACGGAAAGCCGATTTTTTGCATTGCACGATAGGTTTACCCCTTAAGTTGTCGCTTACCTATCTAAATTTAGTTTGAATTTATGTGATTTGAATCACGCGGGATTCTGGTCCGAGACATTTGGTTAAAATGTGAGGAGCGACTTCCTTGCCCTGAACCGCCCGGTCAGCGGCCTCAAGTAATACAAATTTGATACGCCCACTGTCCACTTTTTTATCCGAGGACATCAGTTCTATCCAACGATCTAACCCTAAATCAGGTGAGCGAATGGGGAGGCCAGCTCGGGCGACAAGACCTTCGATGCGATCGCGAGCATGTGTGTCTAGCATCCCAGCGGCCACAGATACTTCGGCGGCCAAGACAATACCTGCCCCCACGGCCTCACCGTGAAGCCAGCAACCAAACCCAAGTCCGGCTTCTATTGCATGGCCAAAGGTATGGCCTAAGTTCAGCAAAGCTCGTTCGCCACTTTCTCTTTCGTCGGCGACAACCACTTCGGCTTTATTTCGACATGATTGATAGATCGCTTCAGCAAGGGATTCTTGATCACGATTCAATAAGGCATCGAGGTGCGTTTCTAGCCAGTCTAAAAATAGCCCATCACGAATAAAACCATACTTTAAAACCTCGGCTAACCCGGCAATAAACTCTCGCTTGGGTAGGGTATCTAGCGTATTGAGATCAGTAAGAACGGCGCGGGGCTGATGAAATGCGCCAATAAGGTTTTTTCCTAAAGGATGGTTAATCCCTGTTTTACCGCCCACCGAAGAATCCACTTGAGCTAGAAGCGTTGTAGGTATTTGAATAAAAGAAATGCCGCGCAGAAAAGTCGCAGCGGCATAGCCTCCTATGTCACCCACGACCCCACCACCAACGGCAATTAAGGTGGCTTTTCGTTCAAATCGTTCAGCAATAAGCTTGTCGTGAATGGCATTGAAATGTTCACGAGTTTTGAACTGCTCCCCGTCAGGTAAAGTGATTTGTAGGACTTCTAATCCAGCCGCTGCGAGTTGCCGAGCGAGAGGGTCAGCATACAGAGGCCCCACATTAGAATTGCTCACGATCGCGACTTGGCGCCCAGCCAGATAAGGTTGAAGTAAGCTTGATGCTTGCTTTAGAAGATCCCGCCCAATGAAAATCGGATAACTATGCTGTGGCAGGTTAACGTTAAGAGTTCGCATACGGTAGGCACTCAAGATAGGTGTTGGAAGGCAAGGAGCTCTCTTTCAATGTTGGCAATTAGGCGAGACACCCCTTGCTCGCCTGTATCAATAATAATGTGGGCGGTTTCTTCATAAAAAGAGTGTCGTGACTCAAGCAAAGCTCTTAGCTTTGCTAAAGGATCCTCTGTTTGCAAAAGAGGCCGATCACGATCATGTTTGGTTCTTTTGTAAAGATCTTCAGGCCGCGCCCGAAGGTAAATGACGGTGCCCCGATTGTGGAGATACTGTCTTGTTTCTGGGAGCAGAATTGCCCCGCCCCCGGTGGCAAGCACCACACCTTGGCGCAAAGTTAAATCTTCAATCGTTGCGGATTCGCGCGTACGAAAGCCCTGTTCTCCCTCTAGCTCGAAGATGGTACGAATACTGACTCCCGTTCGGGCTTCGATTTCGTGATCGCTATCTAGGAATTGAAGATGCATACGGCGCGCTAATGCGCGACCGATTGTTGTTTTGCCAGCGCCCATGAGCCCGATCAAAAAAATATTTTTGGATGAATTCTCCATAGATAACATTCTAGCAGCACTGGCAAAGAACCCTAGAAGAGGAAATATTGAAACAAATTCGTTGTTTTAGCGTGTTTTTATCGCGGAGCACACTATAATGTGACATCTCATCCAAAAGTACAGATGCAGCCCTAGTCAATGCATCCTCGCCGTTTCCTCTATCCCCTCGCAATTTTAGGCGCCATGATGTTGGTGGTTGCTGCGGTCGGCGCGCTTACCGTTGCTCTGCTTTACCCTAGTATTCCTGACGTCGATGCCCTCCGTGACTACAAACCCAAAGTACCGCTCAGGATTTACACGGCAGATGAACAACTCATTGGTGAGTTTGGCGAAGAGCGCCGAGATATTCAAAAATTTGCGGATGTTCCGCTTAAAATGCGACAGGCTATTCTGGCAGCAGAAGACGATCGTTTTTACAGCCATGGCGGTATAGATTGGTTAGGAGTGATCCGCGCTATGTTTGCTAACGTGCTGGCGCGAGGCGCTAAAGAAGGAGCCAGTACGATCACAATGCAGGTAGCGCGCAATTTCTTCTTAAGTAATGAGAAGACCTTCGCCAGAAAAATCTCTGAAGCAATGCTTGCTATGGAGATTGAAAGACACCTTACCAAAGATCAAATTCTTGAGCTCTACATCAATCAGATTTATCTCGGCCAGCGAGCCTATGGATTTGGTGCTGCTGCCTTGGCGTACTATGGGCGCCCCATTAAGGAATTGACTTTAGCAGAGATGGCAATGCTAGCGGGCTTACCTAAAGCGCCCTCGCGTTTCAATCCTATTGCCAATCCAAAGCGCGCAGAATTACGCCAACGCTATGTGTTAAGGCGCATGCACGAGTTGAAATTTATCAACGAGACCCAATACGAAGAAGCGCTAAAAAACCCTGGCCGCCCTGCTCCACGTGCAGGTGTTACCGTGAATAGCCATGCTGATTTTGTTTCTGAGATGGCGCGCCAATATATGTTGGAGACTTATGGCGAAGCGGCCTATTCAAGAGGCTACAAAGTCACTACAACCTTGCTCAAAATTGATCAGGACACTGCTTGGGCTGCAGTGAGAAAAGGGATATTGGATTATGACCGGCGTCATGGTTATCGAGGCCCAGAGGGTTTTGCGGAACTTGAAGCGAATCCCAACGAGGATGATTATGACGATGCCCTTGGGGACTATGAAGGGAGTGATAACCTCATACCGGCTATCGTTTTGAATTTAGATAGTAAATTCATGGACGTTTACACCAAGTCAGGTGAGAACCTCAAAATAGAAGGAGATGGCTTGAAGTTTGTGCGGGCAGCGCTTCCTGGCTCGCCTAGCAAAATGAAAAATGTGCTGCGTCGAGGTTCAATTGTGCGCGTGACGCGCTCACCCAAAGGGGATTGGTCTATCGCGCAGCTTCCAAATGTTTCTGCAGCCCTTATCGGGCTTGATCCGCAGGACGGCGCAATTCGCGCTTTGGTTGGAGGCTTTGATTTCTCAACCAACAAATTTAACCATGTCACCCAGGCTTGGCGACAACCTGGCTCTAGTTTTAAACCCTTCATTTACTCTGCTGCTCTTGAAAAGCGTTTTTCACCTTCTAGCATCATGCGTGATGAATTGACGGTAATTCCTGCAGCGGATAATGGTGAGGCTTGGGAGCCTAAAAACTACGAACCTGAATACGATGGCCCCATTCGATTGAGGGTTGCGCTAGCAAAATCTAAAAATACAGTTGCAGTTAAGGTATTACAAGCCATCACCCCCAGTTTCGCTCAGCAATACATTACGCGTTTTGGTTTTGATGCCAAACAACATCCTGCTTATCTCAGTATGGCTTTGGGTTCTGGTCTTGTCACACCATTGCAAATGGCGGTGGGTTACAGTGTCTTTGCAAATGGTGGATACCGCGTCCGTCCCTACTTTATTTTAAAAATACAGGACCAAACTGGCAGAGTGATTAGTCAAGCAAAACCTGTCTTAGCGGGTGTCGAAGCCCCCGCCATTGATCCCCGCAATGCTTTCATCATGACCTCTATGATGGGGGATGTGATACGAATGGGAACAGGGGCTAAAGCGATGAGTTTAGGCCGTACAGATTTGGCAGGTAAAACGGGAACCACAAGTGAGCATGTCGATGCCTGGTTTGCAGGTTTTCAATCAAATTTAGTCGCTGTTTCTTGGATCGGTTTTGATAATCCGGCTTCTTTGGGGGCGGGTGAAACCGGAGCACAGGCGGCGCTGCCAATCTGGATGGATTACATGGGTAGGGTGCTGAAGGGTATTCCTGAGTCAACCCCCAAACCTCCAGAGGGGGTAGTGTCGGTGATGGTAGACCCGAACACGGGTCGGAGAGATCCCGCTGCTCAAGGACATTACGCTGATTGGTTTTATGTAGAAAACCTCGGATCATCCGAAGGCGCTCCACCAGAAACAAATGAAAAACCGCAGGTTAATGTACCTGTTGCTCCAGCTGCATTGCCCGGAATTTCTTTTCCAATGGAATCCAAGAAGCCCGACCACTAGGGAGGTAGCATCTATGGGAGTGCGTGACCATCGCACCAGTCGACAATATTTGGCCTATCTTGCTGCCCGCATGATGGCTGGAGATGGTGTGCCAGATTGTTCGTCTGCGCGTAAAAAGCTTGCACGTCAAATGGGAGGGCTCCATGAGCGGGATCTTCCTAATGACGGCGAGATTCATTCTGCCCTCCGCAGCTATCAGGCGCTATACCAAACAGATGCGCAGCAAGAAGCGCTGATTCGATTAAGAGAAACGGCGCTCGAAGCCATGGAACTACTCAAACCTTTTGATCCTTGGTTGGTAGGGCCGGTATTGAGCGGCACTGCCGGCCCGCACTCAGAAATTCAATTGCAATTATTTACAGATCGAAGTAAGGAACTTGAAATGTTCCTCCTTGGCCAGCAGCGTATTCCTTGTCGTTTTCGTGAAAGACGCGTGTTCTTGGGGGGGCGCCAGAATCAGATCCCGGTGGTTGATCTGGATTTTCCGGGGGGCCAAGTGGAGGCAAGCGTATTTAATGAACAAGACGTGCGTTGGCATTCCCGCGGAAATACCAATGATGGACCCCCTGTTCGAGCGCGATTAGAAAAAGCGCGTGCGCTGTTTGCGGAGGAAAAACTCGCTGAAGAGTTAGAATAAAACTCACCCTTGTTTTAACCACTCGGCAGCATCAAGTGCAAAATAGGTCAGAATGGCATCTGCCCCGGCTCGTTTAAAAGCAAGCAAACTTTCCATGATGCAGGCGCGCTCATCAATCCAGCCTGCTTGGCCCGCCGCCTTCAACATGGCGTATTCGCCACTCACTTGATATACAAAGGTAGGAACTGCATAGATATCTTTTACCCGACGCACAATATCTAAGTAAGGTAAGCCGGGTTTTACCATGACCATATCGGCGCCTTCCGCTAGGTCAAAGCCCACTTCACTTAAGGCCTCATCGCTATTGGCGGGGTCCATTTGGTAGGTGTATTTGTTTCCTTTGCCGAGTTGACCGGATGAACCAACGGCATCTCTAAAAGGTCCATAAAAAGAAGAGGCATATTTAGCGGAGTAGGCAAGAATCCGAGTATGGATATAACCTGCGGACTCTAGCGCATTCCTGATCGCTCCAACGCGACCATCCATCATGTCAGAGGGAGCCACCATATCAGCACCTGCTTCTGCTGCAACAAGGGCTTGTTTAACCAGAACAGCAAGCGTCTCATCATTTAAAACATAACCATCATTATCGATCAGGCCGTCTTGTCCGTGGCTTGTATAAGGGTCTAGGGCTACATCAGTGATCAGTCCTAATTCAGGATAATGTGTTTTTAGCGTTCTAACGGTGCGAGCCAACAGACCTTGCGAGTTAAAGGCTTCACGCGCATCTTCAGATTTGAATGACACATCAACCACGGGAAATAGAGCGATAGCAGGGATGCCAAGTTCTATGCAGCGGGCGGCAACTTTGAGTAAAGCGGGTTCATCCAGACGCGAGACGCCTGGCATAGAAGCAATAGGTACAGTGCCTGGTACATCATGAACAAATACCGGTAGGATCAGATCATCTGCGCGCAGAGTATGCTCTCTGACCAGGCGGCGCGAGAAATCATCGTGGCGCAAACGACGCAAACGTCGGGCAGGAAATTGACCAGCAAAGGTGTTCATTGAGGGGGTTCTCCTATCTCTTTTTCTTCAGTGTACGACGAGATATCCTCGCCATCCAACCATCCTTCAAGAACTTCGATGGTGTGTTCTAAGCCTTCTCGCGAAACGCTTGAAAATGGGATCACGGTAAGATCAGAAGCACGGGGTGCAATTTCAGCACGCACTTTTCTTGCTGTATTGAGGCGTTGGCTGCGGCTGAGTTTATCGCTCTTAGTCAGCATGAGTAGCACTGGCCTGCCGCTAGGTAAAAACCAATCCAACATCAGTTGATCAAGAGGAGTAAGTGGGTGACGGATATCCATGAGTAGGGCCATTCCCTTTAGTTCATCCCGATTTTGCAAATAGCTCGATAAAAAGTTTTCCCAATGTCGTCTCACATGAATAGGAACCCCGGCAAAACCATACCCAGGAAGGTCAACAAGATATAGATCCTGACCCGCAGTAAAAAAATTGATGTGCTGAGTACGGCCGGGAGTTTTACTTGTGAATGCCAATCGTGTTCTGTTGGCTATCGTATTGATTGCGCTAGATTTTCCGGCATTTGAGCGCCCAGCAAAAGCCACTTCGCCCCGGCTATTGGCGGGGAAGCCTTGCGCGCCATTTGCGGTAGTAAAGAAACTGAGTCCTTGAAAACGGTTCAGAGCCACTGGAAACTCTCCATTTGAGCAATGTCTGTCGCGCCGCACCAACATCTGCTCTGGTATACTTTACTGGTTTTGAATTTATTACAGATCATTGAAGGAGCAGGAAATATGAAAGTATTTCGGATCGCGCTGGCGCTCATTTCGCTGTCAGCGGCGGGTCTTGCTCACAGCGAGGCTGATCCCGCTAAGGGACAAGTGATTGCTGGGCAAGTGTGTGTTGCATGCCATATGGCAGATGGAAACAGTGTCATTCCGCAAAATCCCAAATTGGCAGCGCAACATGCTCAGTATATCAGCAGCCAACTAGCTGCTTTTAAAAGTGGCGAGCGTAAGAATGCCATCATGATGGGTATGTCGGCTGCTTTGACCGCTGAAGATATGGCTAATCTAGGTGCATGGTTTGAAACCCAAAAATCGGCACCTCTAGGTTCTAAAGATAAAAAGTTGGCAGAAGCTGGCCAAAAAATTTATCGCGGCGGTAAACCTGGTCAGGGTGTACCTGCTTGCGCCGGTTGCCATTCTCCTTCGGGTGCAGGAATTCCAGCTCAGTATCCTCGTTTGGCAGGTCAGCATTCGGAATATATTGTTGCCCAGTTAAAATCGTTCAAAGCGGGCGAGCGTGCAAATGGTAATGCGGCTCAAATGATGACCATCGCCTCGCGTTTGTCTGATAAAGAAATGGAAGCCTTGGCTGAATACTTGTCTGGTTTGCACTGATCAAGATTCACGATTAAACAAAAAGGGAGCGTAGCGGTAGCGCTCCCTTTTTTTATCCCTACTTTTTCTAAAATAGCTTTATTGCGCGATCGCTTTGAATGCACGCTCTGCTGCATCGAGTGTGCGTTGAATATCGTTGCTACTATGGGCAGCAGAAACGAAACCTGCCTCAAATGCTGAGGGCGCAAGATATACCCCCTCATTTAACATGGCGTGGAAAAAACGATTGAAGGTATTGCGATCTGATTCCATTACCTCAACTAAATTGTTGGGAAGAGAAGGACGGAAGTAGAGACCGAACATTCCCCCCACCGATACGGCACACATGGGGAAACCGGCAGCATTTCCTCGCGCTGCGATGCCTTCGGTCACTTCTCGGGTTTTTTCACCGAGGGCTTCATGGAAACCCTCAACCATCGCAAGTCGCAAGGTGGCGAGCCCGGCGCTTAAAGCAACGGGGTTGCCTGATAAAGTGCCTGCCTGATAAACAGCACCTAAAGGAGCCAGACAAGCCATGATGTCTCGTCTGCCACCAAATGCAGCAACTGGAAGACCGCCTCCAATCACTTTGCCTAAAGTCGTGAGATCAGGCTTGATGCCATACAACGATTGAACCCCGCCTAGTGCGACCCTAAAACCCGTCATGACCTCATCAAAAATCAGCACCACTCCATGCTCAGTGCAAAGATCGCGCAAAGTTTGTAAATAACCAGGCAAGGGAAGAACAAAGTTCATATTGCCCGCAATAGGCTCAACAATGACAGCAGCCAGTTCATTGCCATAGGAAGCAAAAGCTTCTTTAAGCGCTGCGACATCATTATAGGGAACCACACCCGTTAAGGCGGCCACTTCAGCAGGTACACCCCCAGAACTGGGTTGACCGAAAGTAAGCGCACCAGAGCCTGCTTTAACTAATAGTGCGTCGCCATGTCCGTGATAGCACCCATCAAATTTCAAAATTCTTGAACGCCCCGTAAATCCCCGGGCCAATCGAATTGCACTCATCGTGGCTTCAGTTCCTGAACTCACCAAGCGCACTTGTTCAATACTGGGCATCAGTGCGCAGAGCAATTCAGCCATTTCTAGTTCCAGCCCGGTAGGGGCGCCAAAGCTTAAGCCGTTTTTCATGGTGGATTGAACGGCCGAAAGGACGTCTGGGTGGGCATGACCATGAAGCAGAGGGCCCCAGGAGCACACATAGTCGATATAGCCCTTGCCGTCAGCATCAAAAACTGTTGCTCCCTCCCCACGCTGAAAGAAGCGCGGGACACCCCCTACTGCGCCAAATGCCCGAACGGGAGAATTGACGCCTCCGGGGATCAGTTTCTGGGACTGGTCAAAAAGGTCTTGATTGCGACTCATGTTTATTTCCTTTCGAATAGTGCTGAAAATTGTTGCGCGGCGGTGAATGGATGAGGATCATCGAACAATGCACGGATGACCGCAAGTGCGTGCGCACCTGCATCCAAGATGGCTGGGGCATTTCGCAAGTTAATTCCCCCAATGGCGATCACAGGTAAGCCTAGCTGATTGACTTCACTCAGCAATGAAAGAGGCGCCATTTCAGCCCCCGGTTTTGTTAATGAAGCAGCCATGGCCCCCAAAGCGATATGGTCAGCACCTTCAAGCAATGCTTGTTTGGCACGTTCAACACTGTTGTAACAGGACACCCCTATCAGCCCTGAAGGAAAAACCTTGCGAGCCTCAGCGATAGCCCCATCTTCCTTCCCCAAATGAACCCCATCTGCCTTGCAAAGAGCCGCAAGAAGAGGATTGTCATTGACGATAAATAGGGCCCCATATTGCTGGGTTAGCAAACGAAGGGCATGAGCTTGTTCTGCTTGGATGAGAGGGTTGGCTTGCTTATTGCGATATTGCAAAACTCTCGCCCCTCCCAAAAGAACTTGCTCAGAGAGTTTGAGTAGGGTCTCCGTGCTTAAGCCATCTGGTGTGATGGCATATAGACCACTCAGTACTAAAGAATCAGTCTGCATTCCCATCGGGCATATCGTCCCTAGCCCAGAAGAGTCGGTCGGGAATAAACTGTCCCATCCCGAGACGGTAGCCCGCACGCAGTGCTTGCCAGGTGTATTCCTGTGCTTCGCGAACTGCGTCGGTTAATTCCAGTCCTTGAGCAATGCCTGCTGCAATGGCAGAAGCCAAAGTGCAGCCTGATCCATGATAACTACCTGGCAGACGTTCCCATGCATCTTCGCGCACTCTGCCATCGCGGTGATACAAGGTATTCACTACTTTTGGGGTGGCCTGATGGGTTCCTGTGATCATCACGTATTCGCAGCCCATGTCTAGTAGGCGTGAAGCGCACTCGTCCATGCTAAGCGGCTCTTCGCCTAACTCATCATCGCCTTGATCGTCATCTTCTACTAAACGAAGGGCTTCTAAGGTGTTGGGGGTAATCAAGGTGGTTTGAGGAATGATCAGTTCGCGCAGAGCGGCTAGCATGTCTTCATTCGCTAATTCATCGCCCCGACCACTCGCCAAAATAGGATCAAGTACAAGCGGAATCTCAGGGTAGTCAGATACAATTTCAGCTATGGCAGCAATAATTTCAACACTACCCAAAACACCTAACTTGAAAACGGCAACAGGAACATCTTCCAAAATACAACGTGCCTGATCCGCAACCCAGTCGGCATCTAGTGGCATGATTTCTTCTACGCCAGTTGTGTCTTGTACTGTTAAGGCCGTAATGACCGTGAGCGCATGGCAGCCCATACTAGCCAAGGTAAGGAGATCGGCTTGCATCCCTGCGCCACCACTTGGGTCAGCAGCAGAGAAAACAAGAACAGCAGGTGGGGCAATCGTTGGTTTGTTGTCTGAGGTATTCAAGGTTGATCCTAGCGGTTGCTGCCCCTATGATCCAAGAACGCTAATATAGCGAACCCGTTTGGGCAAATAACCAAAGATGCCCAGTTTATCACCCTCATTGAGTACCCTCCATGACCTCTCTACAAACACCTAAAACTTGGATGTGCCTTATTTGCGGTTACATCTATGATGAGGCGGCAGGAGACGCCGATCATGGCATTGCCCCTGGAACCCGCTGGGAAGATGTCCCTATGAATTGGACTTGCCCTGACTGTAGCGCACGTAAAGAAGAATTTGAGATGGTGGAGATCTAAGCCAGCATGATCGACGTATTGATCGTAAAGACGTCCTCTTTGGGGGACGTGGTTCATGCGCTCCCCGTTCTCACCGATATTCAAAGGGTGCACCCCGATTGGAAAGTTGCTTGGATGGTAGAAGAAAGCTTTCAAGATTTGCCGCGATTGCATCCTTTTTGCGGTGAAGTGATTCCGGTGGCAACTCGTCGCTGGAGAAAATCTTTGACCTCTCCGGCAACACAAACAGAAATGAGTAAACTTCGTTTGCGACTCAAAGAAATCCACCCGCGCTATGTCTTGGACCTGCAAGGGCTGGTTAAAAGTGCCGCACTGGCATGGCTCAGCCCCGGGATTCACTTAGGCTATCGCTGGGGCAGTGCTCGAGAAAACTTAGCCACTTTGCTCTATGACCAAGGGTTTTCGGTTTCATGGAAACAGCATGCAGTAGAACGCAATCGTATGCTCGCCGCTGCTGCACTTGGTTACGACATTGTTGAAAAGCAGTGTGATTATGGGGTTTACAACCATGCTTCCCTTGGGCCTATAAAAGCGGCGTTGTTGATTCATTCAAGTAGCTGGCAAACTAAGTTGTGGCCTGATGAGAGCTGGATCGAGTTGGGCCAAGCCTTGAATCAACATGGGATGTATTGCATTCTTCCTTCTGGCTCCTCTAACGAATGGGAACGCGCTCAACGCCTAGCGCAACATATCCCAGGGGCAAGGGCTATACCCCCCGGATCTTTAGGGGCCTTTGTAGCTGAGCTAGGTCGGGTTTCGATGGTGGTGGGGGTAGATACCGGACTGACCCATCTTGCTGCAGCAAGTGCTCTTCCCACTGTGGCTTTGTATAGAGTGACTGATCCTGCAGCGACAGGGGTGTATGGTAGCGCTCGAGCAATCAATCTGGGTGGAAAGGACGCTTGTCCTTCAGTCAAGGAAGTGTTGTTGACGCTCCAAACATTGGGCTGCATAAGCGCTTTGGATCGTGCATGAAAACAACAGGCCGAATTGCTTTGTGGGGATATCAAGCACTAACAAGTGCTTTGCTGCCAGTATTTTTAGTCCGGCTTGCATGGCGCAGCCGTTGCCAACCTGCCTATCGACAAAATTGGTCTGAGCGCCTTGCTTTTTACCCCAGCGGTCGGAAAGCAAATAGGGATTGTATTTGGATTCATGCCGTATCGGTCGGTGAGACCAGGGCTTGCGTCCCTTTGATTTCCGCTCTGAAAGTACTTTGGCCGGATAAGCCCATACTGATGACACACACTACGCCAACCGGGCGTGAAACCGGAGAAAGTCTTTTTGGTGATAGCGTGAGCCGTTGCTATCTTCCCTATGATGTACCGGGAGCACTGGAACGTTTTCTCAATTATTTTCATCCTGATATTGGTTTGATGATGGAGACCGAAGTTTGGCCGGGTGTGGTAGCTGCGTGCAAAAACAAAAATCTGCCCCTTTGCCTTTTAAGCGGCCGCCTTTCGGCCCGCAGTGCAAAAGGCTACGCAAGATTTGGTCAGCTGGTTCGAGATGCCTTTGCAGGCTTGAGCTTGGTGTGTTCACAAACAGAAGCCGACGCGCAGCGCTTCCAACAGCTCGGATCAAAGCATGTTGTGGTGACGGGTAATCTTAAGTTTGATGCGCCTGTAGAACCCGATGAGATTTCTCGCAGCCAAGCGTTGAGAGCATGGTTAGGAAACAAGCGCCCTATATTTCTAGCGGCAAGCACGCGCGAAGGCGAAGAGGCCTTGATTTTAGCAGCGTGGAAACAAGTAAAAGCCCAGGAATCCCAAGCCTTGCTCGTGATTGTTCCTCGACATCCTCAGCGTTTTAATGAAGTGGCACAGATGATTGGTGACACAAACCTAAAATTCGCCAGAAAAACCGAGATGTCCCAAACCATTATGGAGGGTAAAGAGACTCCTTTAGGCAAATCAGTGAAAGTGGTGTTGGGCGACACAATGGGGGAGATGGCGCTGTGGTATCAAGCGGCAGATCTTGCATACATTGGGGGTAGCCTATTGCCTTTAGGTGGTCAGAATTTGCTCGAAGCCTGCGCAAGAGCTTGTCCAGTAATCATTGGGCCACATACTTTTAATTTTACCCAAGCAACCGAAGAGGCCTTAGCTTCAGGCGCTGCTGTTAGAGTGGATTCACCAAGTATGTTGGTGGAGGTCGCTCAGGACTTACTGAACAATCCAAGCAAAAGAAACCAAATGGGTGCGGCAGGGCAGGCTTTTGTGAAGCGTCATCAAGGAGCGACTCAACGTACCTTAGATCATATAAAAGATTTTTTACAATATTAATGAGGACAGACATGAGTCAAAGAAAGGCTTGCTGTGTATGGTTTACGGGCCTATCTGGCGCAGGTAAAACTACACTAGCAAATGCGCTTAACGCCAAGCTCTTAGATGCAGGAACTCAGACCTGCTTGCTCGACGGCGATGCACTAAGAAAGGGGTTAAATAGCGACTTGGGCTTTAGCGAGCAAGATCGCCGCGAAAATATAAGAAGAGTCGCCGAGGTCTCAAAGTTGATGGTTGAATCAGGAACGATCGTCATCGTTGCGCTGATCTCGCCTTTCGAACAAGAGCGTGAAACGGCTCGAACACGGATAGGTGCAAAGCGGTTCATTGAGGTATTCGTCGATACCCCTATAGAAATATGCGAAGAGCGAGATATTAAGGGCTTATATCGTCGTGCGCGGGCAGGTGAAATAGCAGAAATGACCGGCATTTCAAGCCCCTATGAAATCCCCAAAACACCAGATTTCATTGCTGGCAGTAACAAAAGTATCGAAGATCTTGCAGTGCAACTTCTAACTTTAGTTTCTGATCGCCTAAGCGAGCTATAGATCTTTGTAAGAGAGAAATTCGAATTCTGAAAACTGGAATACAGTAAAAATCTATTAGAAACTGAAACGTTCGGGCTGGGGCGCGTTCTGCAGCATAGGGATCACGGTCTCAAACAACACTAGAGATTGAAAGCCCTGCTCAAGCCTTGTCCACAAAGTGGCATGCATGACAGGTGCATCACCTACGACGGCAAGAAGTCTTCCCCCTACTTTCAGTCTTTGCAGTAAGGCGCTAGGTTCAGAGGGTACCGCACCGGAAATCAAGATGACATCCCAAGGTGCGCCGTCGCTCCAGTCATTAGCAGCATCGCCAAGTTGAACTTTCACATTAGCCGCACCCTGCTTAGAAAGGCGCTCAGCAGCAGCTTTTGCGAGGGTGGCGTTAATTTCAACAGAAGTCACGTCTCCGGCAAGGCGGCCTAGTAACGCTGCCACATAGCCACTACCGGTTCCGATTTCAAGCGCATGATCCGTGTTGCGAATCACCAACTCCTGCAGCATGCGGGCTTCCATTTTAGGGGAGAGCATCATGGCGTTCTCGCCCAAAGGAATTTCTAAGTCAGCAAAGGCCAATCCTCGCCAGGCTTCAGGTACAAAATCCTCACGACGAACCTCAAACAACAGATCCAAAATTTGCGAATCCAGCACATCCCATGGGCGGATTTGCTGTTCAACCATATTGAAACGGGCCTGTTCGATATTCATATTAGGTACCAAGCGTATAGGCAGAATTAAGGAATAATTTGATTATAACAGGAGGAATAGCTCGTCTAGGATGGCGATCAGATGACAGACTGATCTATCACATACCGGTCGGTCTATTTAGCTTGCCGGTTTGAATGCTTTCCAGTAGGGTTAGGCTTACGTGGGGGTCCGGGAGTGTCCCGGTGAGAGAGTCCCTTTGAACCTGATGCGGGTGATGCCGCCGGAGGGAAGCGTGATGGTTTGCGCTCGCCCCAAGGCTTACGCCCGGGAGAGCACAATGAACGCCAATCCCAAATTTATTGCAAGTTCAGCGCATGTTGATGATGCCGCTGTTCAACCTTTACCCCAATCAAAAAAAATCTATGTTGAGGGATCCCGCCCTGACATTCGCGTACCTATGCGCGAGATCAGTCAATCGGATACCCCTGCCGCATTTGGTGCAGAAAAGAATGCGCCGATTACGGTCTACGATACCTCGGGTCCTTACACTGACCCCACAGTTAAAATTGATATTCGTAAAGGATTACCCGAGCTTCGCGCAGGATGGATTACTGAGCGCGGTGATACGGAGTTGTTGACTGGATTGAGTTCTGAGTTTGGGCAAGCGCGCCTTGCCGATGCATCTACCGCTGCGCTGCGATTTGAACTCGCGCGCCACCCTCGCCGCGCTCTAACCGGGCGCAATGTGACGCAGATGTATTACGCGCGCCAAGGGATCGTAACCCCTGAAATGGAGTTTGTTGCGATCCGCGAAAACTGCCGTCGCGAAGCAATGGAAGAAGCCATCCGCATTCAAGGTGGGGCCAACGCTGCAATGCTCCTCAAGCAACATGCGGGTCAAAGTTTTGGTGCGGCTTTGCCAGCACGAATCACCCCAGAGTTTGTGCGCGATGAAGTGGCAAGAGGTCGAGCGATTATTCCTCTGAACATCAACCACCCTGAAGCAGAGCCTATGATTATTGGGCGCAATTTTTTGGTAAAAATTAATGCCAATATTGGTAATTCTGCTCTGGGCTCAAGTATTCAAGAAGAGGTCGAGAAAATGACCTGGTCGATTCGTTGGGGTGGTGACACCGTGATGGATCTTTCTACCGGTAAAAATATTCATGAAACACGCGAGTGGATTCTTCGCAATTCGCCAGTACCGATTGGCACAGTTCCTATTTATCAAGCTTTAGAAAAAGTAGATGGGAAGGCCGAAGAACTGACCTGGGAAATTTTCCGGGACACTTTGATAGAACAAGCTGAGCAGGGTGTGGACTACTTCACCATTCATGCGGGGGTGCGTTTACCCTTTATTCCGATGACTGCGAAACGTATGACTGGTATTGTGTCTCGCGGTGGTTCTATTATGGCAAAGTGGTGCTTGGCGCATCACAAAGAAAGTTTTCTATATACGCATTTTGAAGACATCTGCGAGATCATGAAAGCCTACGATGTGAGCTTCTCATTGGGTGATGGTTTACGTCCCGGATCCATTCACGATGCCAACGATGAGGCGCAATTCTCTGAACTCAAAACCTTGGGTGAACTGACTCAAGTGGCTTGGAAGCATGACGTGCAGGTGATGATTGAAGGTCCTGGTCATGTGCCTATGCACCTCATCAAAGAGAATATGGATCTGCAATTAGAGCATTGCAAAGAAGCGCCATTCTATACCCTAGGCCCCCTTACTATGGACATTGCTCCGGGTTACGATCATATAACCTCGGCAATTGGTGCTGCCATGATTGGTTGGTATGGAACGGCTATGCTCTGCTACGTCACCCCAAAGGAACACTTGGGATTGCCTGACAAAGAGGATGTGAAGGACGGCATCATCACCTACAAAATTGCAGCGCATGCAGCGGATCTTGCCAAAGGACACCCGGGTGCCCAATTACGAGACAACGCGCTTTCTAAAGCACGATTTGAATTCCGTTGGGACGATCAATTTAATTTGGGATTAGATCCAGATAAAGCCCGAGAATTTCATGATGAAACCTTGCCGCAAGAAGGTGCCAAACTTGCACATTTTTGCTCTATGTGCGGCCCCCATTTCTGTTCAATGAAAATCACTCAAGATGTACGAGATTATGCTCGAACCAAAGGGGTAGAAGACGCGCAAGCGCTCACGCTAGGAATGCAAGAAAAATCCAAGGAGTTTGTAGAGGCGGGAGCTGAGGTTTACCACAAGCTCTGAGCATGAGCGGTATTGGGCGATTTGCTTTGATTCGGATACACTCCCAGCACCGCTTATAGAGATGAAAGAATGGATATTGTTTTACTTCTGAAGGCTTTCGTACTGGGAATTGTTGAAGGTCTTACCGAGTTCTTGCCAGTCTCATCAACAGGTCATCTAATCATTGCAGGAAGCCTGCTGGATTTCAATGATGAGCGTGGTAAAGTATTTGAAGTAGCGATACAGTTTGCTGCCATTCTTGCGGTGTGTTGGCATTTCCGTGAGCGAATTGTTGCAACTATTGCAGGTTTGCGATCGCGCGAGCCTGTTTCTATTCGCTTGACTCGTAACCTGATCCTTTCGTTTATTCCAGCGGCAGTTCTAGGCTTATTGTTATCGTCTAGCATCAAAGCGCATCTGTTCGCTCCGGTGCCTGTGGCTTTAGCTTTTATAGTGGGCGCTCTTGTGATTTTCTGGGCTGAAAAACGTAAGACGACTCCTCGTGTGATGAGCGTGGATGAACTGACTGCATTCGATGCTATTAAAATAGGCTTTTGCCAATCTCTGGCTCTTATCCCCGGCACCTCTCGATCAGGTGCAACGATCATTGGGGCCATGCTCTTCGGCGTTTCACGTCAGGCTGCTACCGAGTTTTCCTTCTTCCTCGCCATCCCCACGCTTTTTGCAGCAACGCTGCATGAAGTGGTTAAGTACCATGCTTTGTTTCGATTTGAGGATATTGCTACCCTTGCCTTAGGTTCGCTGAGTTCTTTTATTTTTGCATTTATCACGGTGAAGGCTCTACTCCGATATGTGAGTCGCAATACTTTTATTCCGTTTGCTTGGTATCGCATCGTATTTGGAGTTTTTGTTCTTTACTCCTCCTGGTCTGGACTTGTGAACTGGGGTGCAAATTAAACAAATGCGAATTCTAGTGACGGGTGCCGCCGGTTTTATTGGCATGCATACTGCCGAGCGTTTATTGGCCCGCAACGAAGAAGTAATTGGGATAGACAATCTTAATGACTACTACTCCCCCCTTCTGAAGCGCGACCGACTTGCGCGCCTAACGTTTCACAAGAATTTCAAATTTTACGAAGCAGATATCGCCGATAAGAAATCTATAGAAGAAGTATTTGCTGGCGATCCCTTTGATGCAGTGATTCATCTTGCTGCTCAAGCTGGGGTTCGATATTCGCTTACAAATCCGTCTGCATATATACACAGTAATTTAGAAGGCTTTGGTGTGATCCTGGAGGCCTGCCGACAACATCAAGCAAAACATTTTGTATTCGCTAGCACTTCAAGCGTGTATGGAACGAATGCTCAACTCCCCTTTAGCGAACATCACACAGCAGATCATCCAATCAGTCTCTATGCTGCAACTAAAAGGTCTAATGAATTGATGGCGCATTCCTACGCTCATCTATTCCAATTACCTGCAACGGGTCTAAGGTTTTTTACTGTGTATGGTCCCTGGGGGCGTCCGGATATGGCTGCCTTTTTATTTGCCAAAGCGATCATGGCGGGAGAGCCAATTCAAGTATTTAATCAAGGTAAGATGGCGCGCGATTTTACCTATGTGGACGATATTGTTGAAGCAGTCATCCGTGTTGCAGACCAACCTGCGCAGCCTGATCCTTTATTTGATCGATCTCATCCTGATTCGGCCACAAGTGACGCCCCATGGCGCATCTACAATATAGGCAATCACCAACCTGTCGTTCTGGATAGTTTTATCACCGAGTTAGAGCGTTGCCTGGGCAAGACTGCCATACGTCACTTAATGCCAATGCAAGCAGGTGATGTGGAATCAACTTTTGCAGATGTGAGCGATTTGGGTGTTGCTGTGGATTTTGCTCCGCGTACACCATTGGCCTCAGGGATAGAGCGCTTTGCAAAATGGTATTTAAATTACTATTCGAATCAGAGTTCAAGTGACTCTGACCAAAGGCATTAAGAATGAAACTCTCTGTCACGATTATTACTTTAAATGAAGTCTCCAGTATTGGAGCGGTGCTCGATAGTGTGGCGTTTGCTGATGAAATTATTGTGCTAGATGCGGGAAGCACAGACGGCACCGTAGCGCTCTGTCGCGAAAAAGGGGCGCGCGTAGAAATCACTTCAGACTGGCAAGGTTTTGGTTATCAAAAAAATCGTGCACTAAACCTTGCCAAGGGCGAGTGGGTATTATCTGTCGATGCTGATGAAGTACTTTCGCCTCTTTTAGCAAAAGAAATTCAATCTATGATTCAAAAACAAGATAACTATGTTGCATGGATGATTCCGCGCGCTTCAAGTTATTGTGGTCATGTAATGCGGCATGGTGGATGGTGGCCTGACTATGTGTTGAGATTGGTCAAACGGGAAGGATCAAGGTTCAGCGATGACATGGTGCATGAGCGCTTGATTCCGCCACATGGACAAGTAGGGCGACTAGCGCACCCCTTTCAGCACAAGACCTATGAGAATCTAGAAGAAGTATTGCAGAAAGTAAATCGCTACTCCAGTGAGGGGGCTGCTCAGGCATTCAAAGCAGGCAAGCGCACTCACTTTCATGAAGCAGTTCTTCACGGATTGTGGGCCTTTATCCGAACTTATATTCTGCGTGTGGCTTTCTTGGATGGACCACATGGTCTGATGTTGGCGGTGTCGAACGCAGAAGCAACTTACTACCGGTATCTCAAGCTATGGTTACTTGGGCAGTCAGAGCAGAAAAAATAAGACGAATACTGTGCGTTTTATTCCTAAAAAAATTCTCATCATTGCCTTAAGACAAATCGGCGATACCCTCATCACCACACCGCTGATAGAGGATGTTGCTCACGCATGGCCGGATGCAGAAATTCATTTCCTTGGGTTTAGCTCAAGCCTAGGAATTTTGGCAGGCAATCCATTTATTCACTCTTTTATTGGCTCGAGTGCGCGACCTAAACGCAATGAATATCTCACACTAATTAAGCGAATATTTAGACAATATGATTTGGCGATAGTGACTCAGCCGAATGATCGTTCACATCTATTTGGTTTGATTTCTGCACCGGTTCGCTTTGGGGTAGTCCCCAATGATGCAAAGCAAGGTTGGTGGAAGCGTTTAACTTGTCGTCATACTGTGGAGGTCGACTACTTAAATCAGCACGTCATTACCGAAAAAAGAAAACTGGTTCCCGAAGCACTCAGGCGCTCGAAGCAAGCGGTGAGCGTAACCCCGCCGAAAGCGATTCCTTTGCCGCAACTTCTTCATTCCTGGATTGCAAGTGAAGCTAAACAATACATTGTGATTCACGCTACTCCGCTGGGAAATTACAAACGTATTGATGCAGCAACTTGGAATAAAGTGATCAGCGCTCTTTTGCAGAAAATGAGAGTCATACTGACTGGCAGCAATGCGCCCGGCGATCGGCAACTTAATTCTGAGTTGCTTTCACATATTCCCGGAAATCTAAGAAGTGACATAATCGAAACTTCTGGCCAGTTAAACTTTGGGGAGCTCAGCACCTTACTGCGAGGCGCAGCATTGTATATTGGTGTGGATACATCTATCAGTCATTTAGCCGCAGCATGCAATACGCCCTGTATCGTTTTATTTGGCCCCACGCCCCCTACTAATTTTGGGCCCTGGCCAAATGGGTACAGCGAGGATCAGCCTTATCGCCTAAAAGCGACGGAGCAAACAGTTGGGAATGTGACTATCTTGCAAGGCCCGGGTGAATGTGTTCCTTGTCGCAAGGCGGGTTGCGATGATTCTACGGTTGGAGTGAGTCAGTGTTTGCTGCAATTAAAAGCCGAAACTATTCTGCATCATGCTCAACTTAAGCTCGGTGCTTTTAGCTGAAACGCCGCTTGATGCTGCATCTTAACTGGTCAAGGTAAAAGCCTAATGTTTTGCTAGGTTCTTCCAAGATGAGTTCCTGTGAGCTTCTAGCCTGACCTCTGCGAAGGTAATGACTGTCAAACATGGAATGGCTCATCCCCCATTTATTCAGGAAAGTTCTGCGGCCATTATTGCGTTTCACTTTGCCTGTGCTCTTCGACATGAAGTGATAAATAAGGGAATCACCGGCACCGATAAAAATACGGCAGCCGATACTCCAAAGCTTCATGGATAAATCATTATCGCTACTCATACCGGGACTAAATTCTGTACTGAACCCCCCAATGTCTATCCAGTCTTTTTTTCTCATCACGAAGGGTGGCCAGGTGGAGCCCAACCAATCCGCGCGCGTTAATGAAGGGGCCGCGGTGAGTAGTCCGGCCTCATCAAAATCTTCCGGATCTGATCCGAAATTTGCTACGACTACACAGGCATTACCTGTGGCGCGTGGTTCGATTAATGTTCCTGACAGCATGAATGAACGATCGCCCATCTCATCAAAACGAGCGGCGAGGCGCGCGTCCCAATCAGGGCAGCAATACATATCATCGTTGAGGTAAACCAAGTAGTTGGATTCAGCCAGTTCTGCGCAGCGATTCATCGCCAAGCACACGCCTATATTTTCTAATGAATAGGTATAAGGAATTCCCTGCTCGCGCACCCAAGCTAGGGTCCCATCGGATCCATCATTCACGTGCACGATGACTTGGTGTTCAAATTTGGAATGTCTTTGAACACTGCTCAGGCAAAGTTTGAGCAAAGCAAGATTATTCCAAGAGGGAATGAGAATGCTAAAGCGCATTATTCTTGATCACTTATACCGAAAGGAAAGGTGAGTCAGACTGCTGCATTCTGACTAGGCGGGCATAAATCCCATCTTGTTCTAAGAGCTCACGGTGCGAGCCTATCTCAACGATTTCGCCTTCGGCGAGCACGATAATACGATTGGCTTTTTCTACTGTAGAAAGACGATGTGCAATCACTAAAGTTGTGCGATTTTTCATGAGTCCGTCTAGCGCATCTTGCACATAGCGTTCCGATTCGGTATCTAGCGCTGACGTGGCTTCATCTAAAACTAATACGGGCGCGTTCTTTAGAATGGCGCGAGCGATGGCAATACGCTGTCTTTGCCCGCCTGATAAACGCGCTCCATTTTCTCCTATCAAGGTGTCATAACCATTGGGGAGCGCTTCGATAAATCCAGCTGCATAGGCTGAATGTGCTGCAGACTCAATTTGCTTTCGAGATGCGTTACGAAGTGGGCCATAGGCAATATTATTGGCAACCGTATCGTTAAACAACAGCACCTCTTGGCTGACTAAAGCGATATTTTTACGCAGCGCTTCAAGTTTAAGATTTTCGAGAGGATGGTCATCTAGCAAGATTCTCCCTTGTGTAGGGTGCAGGAAGCGAGGGACCAAATTAGCAATGGTGGTTTTACCACTTCCCGAGCTGCCAACTAAAGCAACCGTCTCACCGGGTTGTATTGAGAAAGAAAGTTTTTTTAATGCAGGTTTAGTCGAGCGAGAGTAGGCAAACCCTACGCTATCAAAAACCAGCTTTCCATCTACCCGCCCCGGATCCAATAGCCCTTCATCGGTTTCGCTTGGAGAATCGATAAGATCAAACACGCTTTCTGAAGCAGCAAGTCCACGCTGCAAGGACTCACTGATATCGGATAAGCGTTTAAGAGGAGCTAACAACATGATCATCGCCGTAATAAAAGAGACAAAACCACCAACGGTATTCTCATCTCGAGCCGTTTGCTCGATTGCTAGCCAAACGATCACTGCAATGGCCAAGGAAGCAACTAACTGCACGAGCGGCACGTTCATGGCGGCGGCGGCGGAATGCTTCATATTCATTTGACGCAGGCGGTTACTCACCTGAGCAAAGCGCTGAGATTCAGAAGCTTGACCACCAAAAATCTTGATGACCTTATTGCAGGCAATTGCCTCTCCAGTCACGCTAGTTAAATCGCCAGAAGCTTGCTGAGAAAGACGGCTGACATCCCGTAATTTGCGATTAAAAATAGTCAGAATGATGCTGATGAAAGGTGCTGCGAGTAGAGTGATACTGGTAAGTTTCCAGTTCAACCAGAACAGCCACCCTAATAATCCAATAACAATAAAGGTGTCTGTGACTAGATTGGTCACAACTCCGGTAGCTGCATTCATCACCTGCCCGACATCATTAGTCAGGCGAGAAATGATATTTCCGCTGGGATGGTCATCAAAAAAGGTACTAGGAAGGCTGATCATCCTTTCGAACATGCGATTGCGTAAATCCATGACCACCCGATTGCCCACCCAATTCATTGCATACTTTGAAATAAAGTTGGTGACACCGCGAATGAGGAATAAGCCCACTAGCGCGATGGGGACAAAAACCTTCCAGCTTGGGTCTTTTTTTACGAAGCTCTGGTCTAACATGGGCTTTAGCAATGCAGGAAGGGCAGGCTCAGTAGCCGCAGTAAGAATCATTCCTAGAAGAGCAATAGCGAATTGCCATTTGTAGGGAAGAACTTGGCGTAACAGCCGAGCGTATAAAATTCGGCTAGCGCTCATTTCATTGGTGTAGGGTTAATCATATCCATGCGCAGATTATACGGCCTAGTGCTAATTATCTTACGGGAATTGACCGTAGCAACGCCCACCTCTATATTCGCACCATGGAACATGAACTTAACCGCCTAGAACAGAAAATCTCACGCGTTGTTGAGCAGTGTGCTCGCGTGCGTTCAGAAAATATTGATCTGCGCCAACAAGTTGCTTCTCAGAATGACGAGATCAAGCGCTTGAAGAAAAAGCTTGAGGAAAGTAGAACTCGACTATCGAATTTAGTCGAAAGTCTGCCGGGATAAGAAAAATGAGCGAAGAATCCCAACAGGTCGATATCACTCTTCTGGGCCATGATTACCAAGTGGCCTGTCCTTCAGGACAAGAGGGAAAACTGATTGAAGCCGCGCAATTACTTGATGCGCGCATGAGAGAAATTCAGCAAGCAGGTAAGCTGATTGGCAGCGAAAAAATTGCCATCATGTCCGCACTCAATTTGGCTTACGATGTTTTATTTTCGCCAGCGAGTAAAAGTTTCGATTTGCAAGATGCAAAGCGTAGAATAGCCGCAATGGAGCAGCAATTGGATAGCTGCTTCTTCGAACAAGATTCGCTGTTTTAGTTTCGTTCCCTGCGGTGCTCGTTCGGGCTCAATATTCTTTGAACCGATAATCATCTGACCCGGGTGCTTGCCCACAGATTGCTAGTGCGCGCGTCCCACGCGGACGTACCTGAGGCGATCGGCCGGCGCCCACCTAATTTAGGTTTGGGTTCAAGATGCGGGTCTTAACGGCACTGTTGGGGAACCCCCCATTTTCACCATGGAAGCTTTTCTGCATGGCCTATTGGCTAATGAAATCTGAACCAAGTGAGATCAGCATTGATGACCTTGCAAGTTTTCCTGATCAAACGGTGGGATGGTTTGGGGTCCGTAATTATCAAGCGCGTAATTTTATGCGGGATCAAATGCAGCCCGGTGATGGCGTATTGTTCTACCACTCCAGTTGCGCAGAACCAGGGGTGGCAGGGCTTGCAGAGGTAGTGGGTGCCCCTTATCCAGATCCTACTCAGTTTGAAAAAGGGGAGAAGTATTTTGATGAAAAGGCTACTCCAGAGGTACCGCGTTGGTTTCAAGTAGATGTAAGACTGGTTAAGAAAACGCGCCTTCTCGCACTCTCTGAAATTCGTTCTAATCCAGATCTTCAGGAGATGAGGATTTTGGCGAAAGGTAATCGTCTTTCTATTACCCCGGTCAGCTCTTTTGAATGGCGCACTATACAAAAGCTGATCAACCCCTAAATGGATTTCACTCTTTTACTTTTGTATTTCCCCATGGGGGCCTTGGTGGGCTTTATTGCAGGGTTATTGGGAGTGGGCGGCGGGGCCATCTTGGTCCCAGCTTTTTTAGTTGCAGCCCAGGCCGAAAACTTTCCTCCAGAACATGCCATGCACATGGCTTTGGGTACCTCGTTGGCTTGCATTCTGGCGAGTAGTTTTTCGAGCGCCCGAACGCATCTTAAAAAAGGTGCAGTCCACATCGGCGTTGTCAAAGGAATGGGGCCAGCTATTTTTGTTGGAAGTTTAGCTGGAGCTTTCCTTGCTGCTCGATTACCTGCAGCGCCTTTAAAATGGTTGTTTCTAAGCTTTTTGGTTTATGTGGCACAAGATTTATTGCGCAAGCCTAAACCTGTGGCGCATGCCACTTTGCCTGGACCTAGAGGTTTAGCCTGGATGGGCGCTCTAATTGGGGGCTTTTCTAGCCTAGTCGGTATCGGCGGCGCTTCCCTTACCGTGGCTTTTTTGGTGTGGTGCAGCGTGGGAATGCATGAAGCGATTGGAACCTCAGCCGCGCTTGGAGTGGTGATTGCCCTGGCGGGTACCATTGGGTATGTGGTTAATGGTTGGGGTATAGATCATTTGCCTTATGGGAGTCTTGGTTTTGTTTACTTGCCCGCTTTTGTAGGGGTAACGCTGACGAGTTATTTCGTGGCGCCCTATGGGGCTCGCGCAGCGCATAGACTGCCCGTTTTAACCCTCAGGCGCGTCTTTGCTCTTTTTCTATTGGTGGTTTCTTTGCGAATGGCAGCCGCTCAGCTTGGTTGGTAAACTAGGGCAGTATCAAAGCAGTATTTGATGGGGAGGGCTAGGTCGGGGATAATGATAGACTTTCGCCTGTCTAGGTTCTCCGTTAAGCCATGAACGCTGCTGCTGTTTCCCCTAAAGATCTTGCTAACGCACTTCGCGTTCTTGCCATCGATGCTGTTCAAAAAGCCAATTCAGGCCACCCTGGTATGCCAATGGGCATGGCAGAGATCGCCGAAGCGCTCTGGAATCGACATCTTCGCCACCATCCCCATAATCCGCATTGGGTAGACAGAGACCGTTTTGTGCTCTCGAATGGGCATGGGTCAATGTTGCTCTATGGCTTGCTGCATCTCACAGGTTATGACCTATCTATTGATGACCTTAAAGCTTTTCGTCAATTGCATTCACGCACGCCAGGGCATCCAGAGTATGCGCTGACACCCGGCGTTGAAACCACCACGGGTCCCTTGGGGCAAGGCCTTGCGAATGCAGTAGGAATGGCTGTTGCCGAACGTATTCTAGCTGCTGAATTTAATCGCCCTAAGCACACTATTGTGGATCATCACACCTATGTGTTTTTGGGTGATGGATGCTTAATGGAAGGAATTTCGCATGAAGTTTGCTCATTAGCAGGTACCTTAAAACTGTCTAAGCTGATCGCGCTGTACGACGACAATGCTATTTCAATCGACGGCGATGTGGCCGGTTGGTTTGGTGATGACACCCCGTCGCGCTTCCGTGCCTACGGCTGGAATGTCATTGCTGCGGTAAATGGCCACGATGCCGATGCTGTGAGTGCAGCGATTGAAGCTGCTAAACATTCAGATAAACCCACTCTTATTTGCTGCAAAACCAAGATTGGCAAAGGTTCGCCAGGCAAGGAAGGATCAGCCGATGCCCATGGCTCACCTTTGGGTGACAAAGAAATTGCGGCTACCCGCGAAGCCATGGGTTGGAATTTAGGGCCCTTTGAGATTCCAGAAAATATTCGTAGTGCTTGGAATGCCAATGCGCGCGGCGCTAAGCTTGAAGCGGAATGGGATCTGCGTTTTGCGCAATACCAAAAAGCTTTTCCAGATTTGGCGGCTGAGTTTCAGCGCAGAATCACGGGTGATCTGCCTTCATCATGGGAACAGACCGTAGCGGCGATTGAAGCTTCAGCTCGCGAGAAAGCAGAAACAATCGCGACCCGTAAAGCTTCACAGAATGCTATTGCCGCAATAGCACCTGTATTGCCAGAGTTAGTAGGCGGGTCGGCTGATCTGACCGCTTCAAACCTCACCAATTGGCCAGATATGAAGGTTTTTACTTCGGCTCAAGGAGGCAATTACATTAACTATGGTGTGCGTGAATTTGGTATGAGCGCCATCATGAATGGCTTGGCTCTTCATAATGGGGTCATCCCGTTTGCAGGCACATTTCTAACTTTCTCCGACTATGCGCGCAATGCGCTTCGCATGGCCGCCTTGATGAAGCTGGGAGTGATTTTTGTATATACCCATGACTCTATTGGTCTAGGTGAAGATGGCCCCACACATCAACCTATTGAGCATGTTTCAAGCCTACGTATGATGCCCGGACTGGATGTATGGCGCCCAGCTGATACCTTAGAAAGTGCTTATGCTTGGGTGTGTGCAGTAGAGCGTAACAATGGTCCTAGCGCGCTCGTTTTTAGTCGTCAAAACTTGCCCTACTTAAAAGATAGTACACGCGAAGGAAAAGATATTCGTCGCGGTGGCTATATCGTTCGCGATAGCGGGGATGAGCCAGAAGCGATATTGATCGCTACGGGATCGGAAGTGACCCTGGCTCTTCAGGCGCAAGACTTGCTGGCTTCTAAGGGCATAGACGTTCGCGTTGTCTCAATGCCTTGTTCAGAAGTTTTTGATCGCCAAGATGTGGAATGGCACGAGCACGTTCTGCCTAATGCGTTACCCAGAGTTGCTGTTGAAGCGGGTATAAGCGATTTCTGGCACAAATATGTTGGCTTAGATGGGAAAGTAATTGGCATAGACGTTTACGGTGAGTCAGCGCCTGCTGGCGAGTTGTTTAAACATTTTGGTTTTACAGCAGAGCGCGTTGCAGAAGCTGTTCGCGCTGTTTTATCCTGAGGGGAAAATATGACTATCAAAGTCGCAATTAACGGCTATGGCCGAATCGGCCGCAATATTTTGCGGGCACTGTATGAGTCAGGGCGACAAAAGCACATTCAAATCGTTGCAATTAATGACTTGGGAAGCCCTGAAACCAATGCACATTTAACCCGTTACGATACTGCTCACGGCCGCTTCAATTTTCCTGTTGCCGTTGAAGGCGGGAGCTTAGTTGTTGCTGGAGATCACATTAAAGTATTTGCTGTGCGTAATCCTGCTGAACTGCCATGGGGAGATCTAGGCGTGGATGTGGTGCTGGAGTGCACGGGTTTGTTTACTTCTAAAGAAAAAGCTTCTGCCCATCTCAAAGCTGGAGCAAAAAAAGTATTGATCTCCGCGCCAGGTGGAAATGATGTGGATGCCACAATTGTGTATGGTGTGAATCACTCAGTACTTAAGGCTTCTCATACGGTTGTTTCCAATGCTTCATGTACAACAAATTGCTTAGCGCCTTTGGTTCAACCTTTACATCGTGAATTGGGTGTTTTGAAAGGCCTTATGACTACGGTGCACTCTTATACCAATGATCAAGTGTTGACTGACGTTTATCATACAGATCTGCATCGTGCCCGTTCCGCAACGCAATCCATGATTCCAACTAAAACAGGTGCTGCGGCTGCAGTGGGACTGGTATTGCCTGAATTAAATGGAAAACTGGATGGTTTTGCTGTGCGTGTTCCTACCATCAACGTTTCATTGGTTGATCTGACTTTTGAAGCCGGGCGGCCCACCACGGTCGAGGAAGTGAATGCCATCATGAAGGCTGCTTCTGAAAGCGCTGCATTAAAAGGTGTTTTGAATTACAGCACTGCCCCTTTGGTTTCTGTCGACTTCAACCACGATCCTGCCTCTAGTACTTTTGATGCTGGCCTCACTAAGGTATCTGAAGGCAACTTAGTAAAAGTGTTGTCTTGGTATGACAATGAGTGGGGTTTTAGTAATCGTATGCTGGATACCACCGCAGCTTGGATGGCAGCGAGCTAAATAACATGGAGTTTTTGCGCCTGAGTGAATTAGATCTTTCTGGAAAGCGCGTTTTGATTCGTGCGGACCTGAATGTTCCGCTCGATCATGGCCGGATCACTGATGACACGCGTATTCAAGCGAGTTTGCCCGCTATTCAGCATGCAGTTTCGGCCGGTGCTTCGGTGTTATTAATGTCGCATTTAGGTCGACCAACAGAAGGCAGCTTTGATCCCGCCTTGTCCTTGGCGCCGGTTGCACAGCGATTAGCTGAATTGCTGAAGGCTCCTGTTTATTTACATCAGGGAGAACTAGACACTGCAAGCGCTCAACCTGGCCAAGTAGTGATGCTAGAGAATGTACGGTTTCGGTTGGGGGAGAAAAAAGACGCAGAGGCCTTAGCAAAAACCTATGCTGGCCTGTGCGATATTTTTGTAATGGATGCATTTGGTACAGCCCATCGGGCGGAGGCCTCAACCCATGGAGTGGGTCTTTTTGCCCCTATTTCATGCGCTGGGCCGTTATTAGCAGACGAACTAGATGCGCTAAAACGTGCTCTCGAAGCGCCAGCGAAACCTCTTGTAGCGATCGTAGGGGGTTCTAAAGTGAGTTCCAAGCTTTCGGTGCTAACCGAATTAGCAAAGCGCGTGGATCAATTGATTGTGGGGGGTGGCATAGCCAATACCTTTATTCTCGCCGCAGGCGGAAAAATTGGTCATTCCCTAGCAGAGCCCGATCAAATAGATATTGCTAAAGAAATCATTGCTATGATGGCAGAACGCGGAGCAAGCGTTCCCATTCCTACCGATGTGATCGTGGGTAAAGCGTTTGCTGCGGACACTGAGGCCACCACAAAATCAATAGAAGACATTGCTGCCGATGACATGATTTTTGATATTGGCCCAAATACCTCAGCCCAACTTGCTGAGATTGTTAAGCGTGCGGGCACTATAGTTTGGAATGGCCCCTTAGGCGTATTTGAATTTGAGCAATTTGCCAGCGGAACTGCTTTGCTTGCGCGTGCCATCGGTGAAAGCGCTGCATTCAGTATTGCTGGTGGAGGGGATACCTTAGCTGCGATCGCGAAGTTTGGCGTGACTGATAAAATCTCTTATATTTCTACTGGGGGCGGGGCCTTTCTGGAATTTCTAGAAGGTAAAACGCTTCCAGCTGTAACGATGTTGCAATCCCGAGCGAAACCCTATCAGCAATGACGGATGGCTTCCTTCTTTTTTACGTCGTGGTAGGAAGACCCCTGCTAAGACTTTTGGCTCCATAACAATAACGGAGATATGTTCATGACCCGCCGCACAAAAATTGTAGCTACCCTTGGCCCCGCTTCTAGTGATCCAGCTGTTCTCGAAAAAATGATACTAGCGGGTGTTGAAGTATTTCGATTGAACTTCTCTCACGGAACTGAAGCTGATCATATTTCTAGGGCGGAACTGGTTAGAAGTGTAGCAACAAAGCTCGGAAAAACAGTCGGCATTTTGGCCGATTTGCAAGGCCCTAAAATTCGTGTTGGTAAGTTTGAGAATGGTAAGGCAACGCTCAAAACGGGTGGGATGTATTTGCTAGATGCCGAGTGCACCATGGGTAACGATGAGCGCGCGGGACTTGACTACCCTGAGCTTCCGAATGATGTGCAATCTGGCGATACCTTGTTGTTAGATGATGGCAAAATCGAGTTGCAGGTGGTTAAGGTTGAGGGCCCTGTGGTTTATACCCGCGTCATGCAAGGTGGAATTTTATCCAATAACAAGGGGATCAACCGTCGTGGTGGTGGCCTAACTGCTCCAGCGTTGACCTCTAAAGATTACGAAGACATTCGCACTGCTGCGCGTATGCAAGCAGATTTCTTGGCTGTATCTTTTCCTCGCTCTGGAGAGGATATGCGTGAGGCGCGTACCTTACTTAGAGCAGCGGGTGGAACCGCGCAGTTGATGGCCAAAATTGAGCGAGCCGAAGCAATGGACATGCTCGAAGATATTATCGATGCTTCTGATAGCATCATGGTGGCTCGAGGTGACCTCGCTGTAGAAGTGGGTGATGCAGCTGTGCCTGCCATGCAAAAGCGCATGATCCGCGCAGCACGTCTGAAAAATAAGGCGGTAGTCACGGCAACGCAAATGATGGAGTCTATGATCTCTAGTCCCGTCCCAACACGCGCAGAAGTATCTGATGTAGCCAATGCGGTGATCGATGGAACGGATGCTGTGATGCTTTCTGCAGAGTCTGCAGTGGGCCAGTTTCCCGTTGAAACCGTTCGGGCGATGGCAAGAGTGTGCCAAGAAGCAGAAAAGGAAGTACTCGCGCATCTTGATATTGAGAACAATAAGTTTGAGAGCAATATTACGCAGGTTGAAATGGCTATCGCGCATGCAGTTGTTTATACGGCTCGCCACTTAGGGGTAAAAGCGATTGCTGCGCTGACCCAAAGCGGAACAACCGCGCGATATATGTCGTCGATGGATGTGGGTGTGCCTATTTACGCAATGTCTCCTTCAGAAGAGACTCAGCGCAAAGTGACTTTATTAAAAGGGGTATATCCCGTGGCTTTTGATCACGTTACCCGTGAATCATCAAAAGTCATGCAACTTGCCGAGGCCCGATTGAAGGAGCTAGGTGCTGTGGAAGACGGTGATCTGATCATACTTACTATCGGCGAACCTATCGGTAAACCCGGTGGTACAAATACGATGAAAGTCATTCGAATCGGTAGTCAAGGCTAAGATAATTTACGCTGCACTGACTTCTTAGAACCCCTTCCGGAATTTTGATGAGCGAATCACCATCCGTTTTATTTGAGAGCCACATTACCAGTCTCCCTTTAATTGCTCGGGGCAAAGTGAGGGATGTGTATGCGCTTGGAGAGGATCACCTGCTTCTGGTGACGACAGATCGTTTGTCTGCATTTGATGTGGTGTTTCCTACTCCCATTCCGGGTAAAGGAAGAATTCTTAATTCACTTTCAAACTTCTGGTTTAAAAAGCTCTCCCATATTGTCGCCAATCACCTCACCGAGATTGACCCCGAGAGTGTTGTGCTGCTTTCTGAGCGTGATCAGGTTCGCGGGCGCAGTGTCGTGGCCCATCGCTTGGAAGCGCTACCTCTAGAGGCAGTGGCCCGAGGCTATATTGAAGGCTCAGGATGGAAGGAATATCAGGCAACAGGCTCTGTCTGTGGTGTTGTTCTTCCAGCTAATCTGGAGCGCGCATCAAAGCTTCCGCAACCTATCTTTACGCCAGCGACCAAAGCAGCAGTAGGTGATCATGATGAAAATATCAGCTTCGAAAAAGCGTGTGATTTGGTTGGTAAAGAACGGGCCATACAAGTGCGTGATACTACGCTAGCACTATATCAAGCTGCTGCTGATTATGCCGAGACGCGCGGTATTTTGATCGCAGATACTAAGTTTGAGTTTGGGACTGATAAAGATGGCAAGTTAGTTTGGATTGATGAAGCGCTCACCCCGGACTCTTCAAGGTTTTGGCCTACAGCGACCTATCATCCGGGAACAAGCCCTGATAGCTTTGATAAGCAGTTCTTGCGCAACTGGTTGGAGTCAACATCTTGGTCTAAAACGCCACCCGCACCAGAACTTCCCCAAGAAATCGCTCTTGGAACGGCAGCACGTTATCAAGAAGCTTTGGATAAGTTGACTGCCTAGAAACCGTCATTTGCTGGGGAGTCTGGTTTGTAACCATGATTTCCAGTCTTTAAAAACCTCGGGACGAAGTGCGGCAATAACAGATCTTTGCCAAGGGTGGCCTGACCAAAAGTCATCTTGATACAGCCCGCAATAATGCCCGCCCGCCTCATCAAGGATCAGAGAGCCTGCTGCGTAGTCCCACAGTTTTTGTCCCCCGTGTAAATATACGTCGAAACGTCCGGCAGCTACATAACACCATTCTAAAGTGCTCGCACCAAAGTTACGATGTGAGGCATAGGGTGGTTGTTGTCCTAGTAAAGACGCTAATTCTCTCGGTAGTCGTTTAAGATCAACTTCGCCAATGGATTCTCTCAGTGAAGCAGCCCCAGTTTGAATAGGCAGAGGCTCATCGTTCAAAAAAGAACCTTGGCCTCGTGCTGCGCTGAAACATTCGTCTGCTACCGGGTCATAGACCACGCCTAAAATGGGTCGTCCAGACCGAACAAATGCAACAGAAATCGCAAAATAAGGAATTCCGTTAGCAAAATTTGAAGAACCGTCTATAGGGTCAACGCACCATAACCCTTTTTTTCCTGATTCCCAAAGCACTTGTTGCTCGGCCTCTCCCATTTCTTCGCCAAGAAAAGGACATGGGTGGATGAGCCCAAGTTCATGTATTAGCGCATCTTGCGCTGCCAAGTCAGCTTGAGTGAATACGCTACCGTCACTTTTACGGTGACGGGCAACATTTAAGTAGCGGGGCATGACTTCCAGAGAGGCTACACGTTTCACTGCCTCTATAATGCGGGGAAGACTCAGCGCCGCTGTGAGTTCCCCTGAATCAGGGTGTGCATAAGGGGTTTGAGTAGGCGTAATCGCCATGCGCGAGAACCTAATTAAGCCAAGCTTGCATGCTAACATGGGGATTATTAATTTCTTCGTTCGCCATGCACACTCCCCGTTTTTACGTTCCATTGCCCATGGCATCTGGGGAACAACTGACTCTTCCAAGCCAAGCGGCACACCATGCAGTGCGCGTTCTGCGTTTGCGAGTAGGTGATGTGGTTCAGGTTTTTGATGGAAGCGGGAAGGAATATTCAGGATGCATTGAATTTGCGGAAGGATCGACTTGCATTATTGTTTTAGGGGAAAGTTTTCTTCCTGCGGTTGAATCTCCTATTCAAATTCGTTTAGGCCAAGGACTGACTCAAGCCGATAAATTTGATTGGGTGCTTCAAAAGGCAGTTGAACTGGGTGTAACGTGCATCGACCCTATTCAAATGACGCGATCGATTGTGAGGTTGGATAAGGAACGTGCTCAAAAAAAACTCAGTCATTGGGAAGGTGTGGTGATCAGTGCAGTCGAGCAATCAGGGCGGGTCAAAGTTCCCGAAGTAAGTCCAGTTGCAATCAATGTTGAGCATTGGCTTGCAAGTCTCCCTGATGGGCCTCTGCGAGTGCGTTTAGCTCCTGAGGTGAAAGCGACATTTGCACAACTTACCCCGCCTAAGTCCGGTGTGGTTCTTGTTGTTGGACCGGAAGGTGGATTTGACCCTTCAGAAATACAACAGCTTGAGGCAGCTCAGTTTGTCAGCGTTTCTTTAGGCCCGCGCGTTTTGCGCACTGAGACCGCAGCATTAGCCGCGATTAGCAGTTTGCAGTCTTGCTTCGGCGATTTTCGATTAACCACCCTATAATCACGCTATGACTTATTCTGAAAATTTCGTTGAGTGGTTCCGAGCCGCGGCCCCGTATATCCATGCGTTCAGAAACCGCACCTTTGTGATCGCATTTGGTGGTGAGTGCGTGACCGATGGACATTTTATCGATCTTGTTCATGATCTCAATCTACTTGAAAGCCTTGGCGTTCAATTGGTTCTTGTCCACGGCGCACGACCTCAAATTGATGCGCGCCTTAAAGAGCGCGGTGTTGTTCCTAAAATGGTAGACGATCGCCGTGTCACCGATGATGAGGCGCTGCATTGTGTGGTTCAGGCTGCGGGTGCAGTGTGCCTAGAGATCGAGGCTGTGCTCTCTCGGGCTGTGGCAGATTCCCCTATGGCGGGTTCAGGTATTCGCGTGGCAAGTGGAAATTTTATTACCGCACGTCCTGTTGGTGTCTTGGGCGGGGTAGATTTTCAACACACTGGATTTGTTCGCAAAGTCGACGCGGTAGGCATAAAGCGGAGACTAGAAGATGATGAGATCGTCGTCTTATCCCCACTGGGATACTCCCCAACGGGTGAAATTTTCAATTTAACGCTTGAAGACGTCGCCACTGCTGCCGCTATTGCGCTAGAAGCCGAGAAACTGATTTTCTTATGCGAGTCTTCTGGGGCTGTGAATGGTGAAGGACTCGGAGTGACTGAATTATCCGTCTCTGGGGCGATGCAGCTCTTGGAAGATCAGCCTAATCAATCTGAAGATGTACGCATTTTCTTGCCGTGTGCTGCCCGTGCTTGCAAAGCTGGTGTTGGAAGAACGCACCTTATCAGTCGCCATGTAGACGGGGCTCTGATACAAGAATTATTTACCCGGGAAGGTGTGGGGACGATGGTTCGGCCGGACATACCAGATGTCCTGCGGGCAGCCACTTCTGCAGATATTCCTGGACTCATTAGTCTTATTGAACCCTTAGAAGCAGACGGCATTCTAGTGAGAAGGGATAGGGATCTTCTGGCCCAAGAGATCAAAAGATTCTGGGTACTTGAGTATCAAGGGGAAATCATTGGATCTGTTGCCCTCTATCCTTTTACTGAAGAAGGATCTGCTGAATTAGCTTGTCTTGCGATTAACCCCGATCATCGAAACTATGGCCGCGGTGATAGTTTGCTCAGGCATGTGGAATACCAGGCTCGACAGCGAGGCATTCGTAGATTATTTTTACTCAGTACCCGCACCGGTCAATGGTTTGAGGAGCGTGGGTTCCAAGAGACGGGGGTTGATCAATTGCCTCAGCGTAAGCAGGAACTCTATAACTTTGAGAGACGCTCAAAGATTTTTGTAAAAAATATCGGTACTCATCTTGTTTCAGATACATCATTACAGAGTACCAATCAACAAAGAAATGAGCGCCATGCAATGGGTTCTCACCAGCATAAATAATTTAGGAATAATCTTATGAGTCGGATGGTGAACTGCATCAAACTTGAAGCCGAAGCCGAAGGCCTAGACGTCCCGCCCTATCCCGGCGAGTTAGGAAAACGCATTTTTGAGCAAGTTTCTAAAGAAGCATGGAAAGCGTGGTTAGAGCATCAGAAAATGTTAATTAACGAAAACCGTTTAAATTTAATGGACGCCCGCTCACGCCGTTATTTGCAAGATCAAATGGAAGCTCACTTTTTTGGCCAAGGTGCAGAGCAAGCGTCAGGATTTGTTCCTAAGTAGCAAGGTCATTTATTTCGCGTCTGAGCCAGAAAACTCAGCCAGTACTTGTTCCGCATGCTCTTGAAGAAAGCTTTTGAAGGCCCGGGCAACAGGGGGTAAGCGTTTTTCTTTAAGATGCACCAGATGCCAATCGCGGACTACAGGCATTCCTTGAACGGGAAGAATGACTAAGGAGTTGGTTTGCAACTCTAGTTTTAGGGTATGAAGCGAAAGAAGGCTGATCCCCATTCCAGCGATGACAGCCTGTTTGATCGTCTCATTGCTACTCATTTCCATTCGTGCCTGCATCTTCAAGCCATGTTCGGTAAATATTCTTTCCAACAAATGTCGAGTTCCTGAGCCTTTTTCTCTCACAATCATCGGTTCTTCAGAAATACGTTGAACGGATAGGCGCTTAGCGTTAGTAAAGCGATGACCCGGTGGAGCAATAAATACGTGTGGGTTTTTGGCAAAGGGCTCAGAAACAACTGAAACCTCGCCAGGTGGCCTACCCATAATAACCATGTCTACATCATTATCGGCAAGCTGCTCAAGAATACGCTCCCGATTTCCAACGCTGAGCCTTAATTGAACATCAGGGTGTGCATCACAGAAGCGTGCCAATAACATGGGCATAAAATATTTGGCAGTAGAGATAATTGCAATATCTAGCCGACCGCGAACACCCTGGCGCAGGCTATCCATCGCTTCCTTTGTTTCGCGAAGCTGGCGAGCAACTACGCGACAATGATGGTGGAGTTCTTCTCCCGCCTCAGTGAGATGAATTTTTTTCCCTACCTGTTCGAGCAATGGCAAACCCACGGTGTCTTCTAATTGGCGGATTTGCATTGAAACTGCGGGCTGAGTCAAATGGAGCTCTTCCGCAGCGCGTGAAAAACTGAGGAGTCGGGCTACCGACTCAAATATTTGCATCTGTCTAAAAGTGAAATGCACTGCTCATTCCGCCCAGTATCTGCTTTAAATGATAGTTCTTAGGTTGATAATAGGGTGTTGACGCCCCAATAATCAATCAAAAAATCAGCAAAATTGATGGATTTAATACAGATGATGCTACTTAAGTTGGCTTCGCTTGCTAAAATTAACAAGATTTTTAACTAAACGAGACGTCTCACTCATGGCCCTTATTTCCCTTCGACAACTTCTTGACCACGCAGCTGAGCATGATTATGGCGTTCCGGCATTCAACGTCAATAATCTGGAACAGTTCCACGCCATTCTTCAAGCAGCGGATGAAACAGATAGTCCGGTCATTATGCAGGCCTCTGCAGGAGCGCGAAAATATGCGGGAGAGCCCTTTCTGCGGCACATGCTCATGGCTGCAATTGAGATGTATCCACACTTACCTATCGTGATGCATCAGGATCATGGTGCCAGTCCTTCAGTCTGTCAGCGTTCAATTCGGTCTGGGTTTTCCAGTGTGATGATGGATGGTTCGCTAATGGAAGACATGAAAACCCCGGGAAGTTTTGATTACAATGTGGATGTAACGAGTCTAGTAGTGCGTATGGCCCATGCAGTGGGCGTTTCCGTAGAAGGGGAGTTGGGCTGTTTAGGTTCACTGGAATCAGGTATGGCTGGTGATGAAGATGGATCAGGCGCAGAAGGTGTTCTTTCGCATGACCAATTGCTGACCGATCCCGCTGAAGCGGCGAGATTTGTGGCTGCTACAGGTGTTGATGCGCTAGCGATTGCAATTGGTACCTCGCATGGTGCGTATAAATTTACCCGCAAACCAACGGGTGATATTTTGGCGATTCAACGCATTAAAGAAATTCACGCCAAGATTCCTAACACCCATCTTGTGATGCATGGTTCGAGTTCGGTACCCCAGGATTGGTTGGCGATCATTCGCGAAAATGGTGGAGATATTAAAGAGACCTATGGTGTTCCTGTTGAAGAGATTCAAGAAGGAATTAAGCATGGGGTGCGAAAGATCAATATTGATACTGATATTCGTCTTGCTATGACGGGCGCACTGCGTCGTGCTCTAGCAAAAGACCCTTCTGAGTTTGATCCGCGTAAATACATGAAAGACGCCACAGCAGCAGCGAAAGAGATTTGTAAGCTACGCTATGACGCATTTGCTTGCTCGGGTAAGGCATCAAAAATTGTTCCGTTGCCGCTTGAGGCAATGGCAGATCGATACGCCAAAGCAAAAAATTAAGCCTAATTGTACTGATAGGGACGCGCTAAGATTTTAATGCTAGGGCCTAAGGCCCTTAAGTAGTTTAAAAAAAAGGGGGCTTCAAGCCCCCTTTTGTTTTGTGGTGAAAGTTAAGCGTTTGTGCTTACCAAGCTCCCAATGGTGGAAAGAGAAGGGATGGTTGAAGCAGAACCCTTGGTCAGATTTGATTCTAAGTTTTGTAGAAAAGCCTGCAAGGTTGGTTGTGTTCCTGGTAAACCTCGGGGAATACCCAAAACATTGGTGTTGGAGTCGGTGGAGCTAGCGCCGCTCGTATCCATTAGATTTTGGAAGGCGGTGCTGAGTGCCTCGAGAGCAGGGTTAGCGTTCTTGCTACTGGAACCAGTAATTTGAGAACCAGTTGTACCTGTTGAGGAGCTGTCATTCACTAACTGACTCAATAGATTTTGCACCCCAGACTCGATAGAAGAATAAGGATTGCTAGACATGGATGCCCCCGAAGTTCCAGATGCACTGCCTGAACTTTGAGCACTATTTACCGCTCCCATTAAAGCATGCATGAATTGGAACATAGTTTGTTGCTGGCCGCCCCCTGCAGCTGCGCCGACGCTGCCATCATGATCGCCATCTGTATCGGAACCCGCTTGGCTGGTATTGGGGCCTGATGGGCCAGCGGTACCAGAGGCACTATGTATTCCATTTGTTGGTGCGGCCGCATCTACTGCGCCACTTGAGGTGGGTGCTTGCACCCCAGTTTGTGAGAGTGCTTGCTGGATTGTTTGCATCAGTGCGGTTGCGGGATCAGAAGAAGCTGCGCTAGCATCCATCCCGTTAGAATGATGATGGCCATGGTGCACTTTCCCTGCGTTCGAGGCGGTAGCGCTTGAAGCACTGGATGAACCAAAAATGGCTTGATTGAGGCTTTGCCCCAAGGAAACTGGACTACTAGACATGGCTTTGCTCCCTAATGAGTAACATTTTCTCTACAACTCACTAACGGCCAGAAAAATAAAAACTGAAAGGTGTACCAAAAAATATTTTTTTTAAAGACTGACGGAATGCTGACAAAGAACTGATTCGGAAGAATGGCCCCAAAGGATCCTTGATAACTCTTTCGATGGTATTGCTAGCGGTGGTAGCATCCTTGTTTGCCTGTTTACAGCTTCAATGCTGTACTGAAATGCCATGCCACTCGTCAGTCATAACCCTGCTAACGGCGATCTGATCGCCCAGTTTCCCAGTTGGGATGCGCATAAGCTTAAAAAAACCCTAGATGGTGCAGAGCGTAGCCAACAGGACTGGAAAGCCCAAGAATTTAGTTTACGCGCTAAAATTTTAAAAAAACTTGCCGCGCTGCTCAGAGAGAATGTCGAAGATCTCGCGTGGCTGGCAACTCAGGAGATGGGGAAGCCTCTATTTGAGGCTCGAACTGAGGTAAACAAGTGCGCGATGATTTGCGATTTCTACGCAGATCATGCCGAAAGCTTTCTGACAGACCTGCATGAACAGACGGAAGCTTCCCGCTCTTATGTTCATTATGAGCCTCTGGGAATTATCCTTGCGATCATGCCCTGGAATTTCCCATACTGGCAGGTAATGCGATTTGCTGCTCCAGCTTTGATGGCAGGTAACGCAGTTGCCTTAAAACATGCTCCCAATGTGCAACAGTGTGCGGAGGCTCTTGCTAAGCTCTTTGTAGAGTCGGGTTTTCCAAAAAGCTTATTTTCAAATTTACAAATCGAAGTGGATCTTGTTGAACAAGCCATGGCCCATCCAGCGGTTCACGCTGTTGCTATGACAGGATCAGAGCGAACCGGGCGAAGCGTTGCTGCCTTAGCGGGCACTTATCTCAAAAAATGTGTACTTGAACTCGGTGGTTCGGATCCCTTTATTGTCTTAGCGGACGCCGATCTTGAATTTACGCTTGATCGAGCTGTTCAATCTCGGTTCAGTAATGCAGGTCAGGCTTGCATTGCAGCTAAAAGATTTATTGTTGTCCCTGAAATTGCAGAACGATTTGTTGAGGGATTAGTTGCTCGAGTCGCCAATCTTAAGGTGGGTGATCCGCTTGATGCCGAAACAAGTGTTGGCCCGTTAGCGAGAGCGGATTTACGTACCCAATTGCATGAGCAGGTAAAAAGAACACTTGAGATCGGAGGAGTGTCCTTGTTGGGGTGTCAGACTATGAATGGCCCAGGATATTTTTATACACCTTCAGTGATAGATCATGCCCCTACGGATTCTCCTGCGCGTCAAGAGGAGCTCTTTGGCCCCGTCGCGGTCGTCGTTCGCGCGCAAGATGAAGCCGATGCTTTGCGAATTGCTAACGAAACGCGCTTTGGATTGGGGGCAAGTATCTGGAGTAGGGATACCGAGCGGGCTGAGCGCCTGTTGAGTGAGATTCAGGCCGGACTGACTTTCGTAAATTGCATTGTGAAATCTGATCCGCGTCTTCCCTTTGGCGGAGTGAAAGCCTCAGGGTTTGGGCGCGAACTTTCCTTCCATGGAATACGAGAATTCTGTCAGGCACGCACCATTTGGATTAGTCACGGTCCTGCTTGATCACCTTGATGTATTTTGATCTACGCCCCTAAAAACAAGCGGTAAGCCGGATTTAAAGTCTCTTCAGTCCAGCCATAGCTCATCTGGTTCAATGCTTGATGGAATGCTGCTTTATCATCAGGCGATACCTGTAAGCCCACTAAAACCCTTGCAGTGTCGGCTCCATGATTGCGGTAATGGAATAAAGAAATGTTTCTTTGCTGGCCTAATGCGTGCAGAAAATCCATTAAAGCTCCCGGACGCTCTGGGAACTCGAAACGATAGAGTAATTCGTCACCGGCTTGAGGGGCGCGACCTCCCACCAAATGTCGAATATGTAATTTCGCCATTTCATTATCAGAAAGATCGACGGTGGCGATGTGGGCTGCGTTTAAGTTGGTGAGTAGCTCTGGTAACTCGTTGCGATTGCGCACATTTACCCCAACAAAAACTTGTGCTTCGCGTTGGTCTGAATAGCGATAATTGAACTCGGTGATGTTTCGCTTTCCTAGAAGTTCGCAAAAACGTCTAAAGCTGCCTGGCGTTTCTGGAATCGTTGCGGCAAAAATGGCTTCACGATGCTCTCCGAGCTCAGCGCGTTCAGCCACAAAATGCAATCGATCAAAGTTCATGTTAGCGCCGCAAGCAACGGCAACCAAGGTTTGATTGCTGACCCCAGTTTTTTCTACCCAAGCTTTTAAGCCCGCTATCGCAAGCGCGCCCGCTGGTTCGAGAATAGATCGGGTGTCGTCGAAAACATCCTTAAGGGCTGCGCAGATGGCATCGGTATCAACGAGTATCATCTCGTCTACGACTTCTTTGCAAATTCGGAAGGTTTCCTCTCCTACAAACTTTACTGCAACGCCGTCTGCAAATAGTCCAACTTGTTCCAAACGGATGCGCTCACCTTTTTCTAAAGAGAGGGTCATCGCATTTGAGTCAACAGGCTGCACCCCTATAATTTTTGTGTGAGGGGAGATTCTTTTGATGTAGCTGCCCACTCCGGCAATCAGTCCTCCCCCGCCAACGGCAAGGAATACTGCATCAATAGGCTTAGAATGTTGGCGCAGTATTTCCATGCCAATCGTGCCCTGGCCTGCAATAACATCAGGGTCATCATAGGGGTGAATGAAGCTCAGCCCTCTTTCCTCGCCTAGCTTTACTGCATGCCGATAAGCTTCTTCATAAGACAGACCCTCTAAGATAACTTCCGCCCCACGGGCTTTGACCGCATCCACCTTGATTTGGGGAGTCGTGACAGGCATCACGATTGTAGCTTGCGTGCCTAAGCGCTGTGCTCCAAGAGCCACCCCTTGCGCATGGTTACCTGCACTTGCGGCAATCACCCCACGAGCAATATCTGCCGGGGACAGTTTTGCCATCTTGTTATAAGCACCGCGAAGCTTAAACGAGAATACGGGCTGAAGATCTTCTCGCTTTAATAAGACTCGATTGCCCGTGCGGGTGGATAGGCGTGGCGCCTCGGTAAGAGGGCTTTCAATTGCCACGTCATAGACCTGGGCCTTAAGAATTCTTTCTAGATAATCGCTCATGTCTGGATTGGAGAGTATGCTTTTAACCTTACATCGTGACAGAAAAATCATGAACCAGGATGCTTTAAAGAAATCTGCTGCCGAAGCAGCACTGAAAGAGATACCCGAGGACGCCATCATTGGCGTTGGAACAGGATCTACGGTTAATCATTTTATTGATGGACTTGCCCAAATGCGAGGAAGAATTGCAGGGGCTGTATCGAGTTCTGAAGCCAGTTCAAAACGTCTTAAGGCTTTGGGGATAGAGGTATTTGATCTCAATAACGTCAATGACTTGCCTGTGTATGTGGATGGCGC
>CAIVHB010000129.1 GCA_903905585.1 uncultured Ferrovum sp.
CGTTTCATCGAACGATTTTCAATGGTGTGATAGAGATCACCGGATAACAACACATTTCCGTTTTTCTTTAGCTTCACCCATAACACTTTGTGCCCGGGCGTATGCCCAGGGGCTGAAAAAATCTTCACAGTGCCATCGCCAAACACATCGAGGTCACCATCGACAGTTTCCACCTTCACGGTTTTGTAGGCTGAGAAAGAATCAGGATTCACGCCAAAAGGAGTGGGGGTAGATAAGCCCCAATCAAGTTCCTTTTTAGATAAAAGCCAAGTGGCGTTGGTAAATAGATTGGCGTTTCCTGTGTGATCAAAGTGCAGATGAGAAAAGCTTACAAATTGAATATCGGCAGGCTCGATCTCAATTTCATTGAGTTGGCTCATCAGCGTCTTATCCAAATGCATGTGGAAAGGACCATTGTCTACGCCTTCTTTTTTCTCCGCTAACCCATCACCCAAACCCGTATCCCAGAGCAAGTTACCCTTGGGGTGACGAATCAGATAGCAAGGCGCCATGACTTTGCCGGGTTTGCCATCGTATTCCCCGGTATCTGAAAAAGGTGCCATATTGCTTACATTGACTTCGCCGCAATTAATGGTGTAAATGCGAATGTTTTTAACAGGCTCAGCCGCTTGCGTGGATGAAATGAACCCCAGGCTGAGAAGGACAAACAAGGCTGTCATCACTAAAGACTGAGAGTGACAGCAATAAGAGAAGGTGTTCTTGGTCATGGTGAAATCTCACTCATTTAAAATAGAAACGATTGATGGAGAGTACTATTGTTCGGCATTGAGGTGACAAACCAACGCTTCAACTCCCACTGTCTATTCTGCGTGCATGCCAAGGCGTTGCAATAAACTGCGGTCGCGATCTGCCTCTGGGTTTGGTGTGGTCAGCAACTGCTCACCATAAAAAATAGAATTTGCTCCAGCCAAGAAACACAACGCTTGAACCGCGTCGCTCATATTTTCGCGCCCCGCAGAAAGCCGGACTCGGCTTGTTGGCATGGTGATGCGTGCAACGGCAATGGTGCGCACAAAATCTAAAGGATCGAGTTCTTCCTGTCCATGTAGAGGGGTGCCTTTAACTTGCACCAGAAGATTGATAGGAACCGATTCAGGCGCAGGATCAAGATTAGCCAGTTGGGCAATGAGTCCTGCGCGTTGCGATGCATTTTCACCCATACCCACTATACCGCCACAACAGACGTTAATTCCTGCAGCACGCACAGCAGATAAGGTGTCTAGACGGTCTTGATATTCGCGAGTACTGATGATGTCGCCATAAAACTCTGGGGCGCTATCTAGATTGTGGTTGTAGAAATCTAAACCTGCTTCTTTCAGGCGTTCTGCTTGAGCGGGTTTCAACATCCCTAAGGTTGCACAGGTTTCCATTCCAAGTGCCCGCACGCCTTCAATCATTGCTGCAATCGGTTCGAGATCTTTGTCCTTTGGGCTGCGCCAGGCTGCACCCATACAAAATCGGCTTGCTCCGGCATCTTTGGCGCGTTGCGCAGCAGCAATCACTTCATCAAGTGCTAGCATTGCTTGATTTTCGACGCCTGTGTCATAGCGCACAGATTGAGGGCAATAGGCGCAGTCTTCGGGGCAACCCCCGGTTTTTACAGACAACAATGTTGAAAGCTGAACGCCTTGGGGATTCCAATGCGTACGATGCACTTGCTGTGCTTGCCACATCAAGTCAGTGAAGGGAAGAGCAAAAAGAGCTTCTACTTCCGTTAAAGCCCATTCCTTAGTGCTTTTTGAAGCAGACGAAAGGCGTGTTGAAGGTGAAGAATGGGTGAGGTGAATGGATTCTTGAGAGTGCATCATGCGGGCTACCTTATGGTCTTAGCAATGCGCGCATCGTTTGCGCGATCAACAAAGACGCCTATGATACGTTACCTAAGGGTTTGATTGCTTTGTCTAGTCTATTTCGCATGATAAAGCGCAGCTTTCCGGTTCAAGAGTGTTGGCTTTGCAAAGGGTATTCTCGAGGTGAGATGCTGTGTGGTTTTTGTCGGCGGGCCATGCCTCATTACTCCGCAGATCTTGATACAAGCCAAGTTGCACATGAGGCTGGCCTCGATGCCATAGCGCTGCGCTATCAATATGTGTCTCCGTTAGATACTGTGCTCAAGCGCTATAAATATCAGGGTGAATTAATGTTAGCCGGACCGCTTGCACAACTTTTACCGCCGCCGCCGCTTAGCGTGTTGAGTAAACACCTAAATCAACGGCCGCCTGTTCTTATTCCGGTGCCCTCTAGTCCCGCTCGAATCAAAAAGCGAGGCTTCGATCATTTGCATCTGATTGCGATGCGCTACGCCAGACGTTTCAATTTGGAGATGGCGTATGCAAAACGTAATCTAGAATCGGCCTCGCAAGCAAAATTAGGTCGACGCGATCGTAAGCGCAATCTCACTGAGGTATTTGAAGTGGATCGATTAGGAAAAGCAGTGCTGCTTATCGATGATGTGATCACCACAGGGGCCACATTGTCGGCATTAGCAGAGCGATGCAGGGAAAACGGAGCGAATTGGGTGGGGGCAGTGGTTCTTGCAAGGGCACCCGGGCCCAGCGATTTGATTACGTTATAACTTGAGTTCGATACATAAATTAAAGTGATTTGGGGCTGCTGTGCGCGGGGTCAGAGGTAAAGGTGGTCAAGGGAAAGAACTGACCGTGACGTGATGCACGGCCAGTTTCTGAGCAATCAAGTAATGCGACGACGATACTCGCCAGAGGCGGTATCGATCTCGATCTTGTCACCCGTGTTGCAGAACAAGGGAACACCAATTTCAAAGCCAGTTGAAATCTTGGCGGGCTTCAATACCTTACCAGAGGTGTCACCACGCACACCCGGTTCGGTGTAAGTGATTTCACGGACCACGCTGGATGGCAATTCAATGGAAATAGGTTTTCCGTTGTAGAACACGAGTTCGCCAGGCATGCCATCTTCGATGAAGTTTAAAGCATCACCTAGGTTTTCGGCTTCGACCTCAAACTGATTGAATTCAGCATCCATAAACACGTACAACGGGTCAGCAAAGTAGGAATAGGTCACTTCCTTGCGATCCAAGATGACTTGTTCTAGTTTGTCGTCCGCTTTAAAAACGGTTTCTAGACCTGCGTTGGTCAGCAGGTTCTTCATTTTCATTTTCATGACGGCGGCACTGCGGCCACCTTTGTTATATTCCGCTTTGAGGATGACCATAGGTTCTTTGCCAACCATGATCACGTTCCCAACGCGAAGTTCTTGAGCCTGTTTCATTTCGGGGTTCCTGAGGAGAGATTACGGCAACCAGAGATTATAGACCTTATCCCTTGTAGTTAGCGATGCCTTGCGTGATCTCTTGCTTGGCGGATTCGGGGCCTTCCCAGCCTAAAACTTTCACCCATTTGCCGGGTTCTAGATCTTTGTAATGCTCAAAGAAATGAGAAATGGTTTTGAGCGTTAAGGCATTCATATCTTCTGGTTTTTGCCAATGCGAGTAAATCGGTAGGATTTTATCGATAGGGACAGCCAATACCTTTCCGTCTTCACCCGACTCATCTTCCATCTTGAGAATACCGATGGGGCGGCAGGGAACCACCACTCCCGGAGGCAAGGGAAATGGGGTGATAACAAGTACATCAACCGGATCGCCATCACCACTCAGGGTCTTAGGTACATACCCATAGTTAGTAGGGTAATGCATGGCGGTGCTCATAAAACGATCCACAAAAATCGCCCCGGACTCTTTATCTACTTCATATTTTACGGGATCTGCATTCATGGGTATTTCGATGACCACGTTGAAGGCTTCGGGAGCGTTTTTTCCGGGGGTGACGTTATTTAGGGACATGGTGTTTTTTAAGTGTTGTGAAATAAAATGACTCAGCCGCTATTTTAACGCACCTTTTTGACTAAGATCGAATCATTGCCTCAGCTAATGCTATATTTTGCGGCAGAGCTACATATTCTTGGTTTTGGAAGCAATGCATATCGCCGTTTTAGGTGGGGGAGTAATCGGTATCACCACAGCTTGGTATTTACGAGCTGCGGGTCATCAGGTCACGCTCATTGATCGTCAACCTTCCGTGGGTTTAGAGACAAGCTTCGCCAATGGGGCGCAGTTGTCCGCCGGTCATGCCGAGCCATGGGCACAACCAGGAGCGATCAAGAAACTCATCAAATGGCTGCCCCGCGAAGATGCCCCTTTGTTATTTAGACTGCGTTTAGATCCCGCGCAATGGCGCTGGGGCTTGGCATTTTTGAATGCGTGTCGCCCCAGTCGATTTGAATACAACTTGCGGCAAATCTTGGCGCTGGGTGTATATAGCCGGCAGCAGATGATGGCACTGCGCGCGCAGACGGGTATTCGTTTTGATTGTCTTTCGCTCGGCATTCTAAATGTATATGAGGATCGCGCTGATTTCGCACGGGCTGAAGAAATCACGGCACTTATTCGTTCTTATGGTTATCAGCGCGCACCCATTACATTGGATGAGGCCTTGCTCAAAGAACCAGGTTTAGCGCATCGTCGGTCTTCGCTGGTTGGAGCAACCTATACACCTCCCGATGAAACGGGCGATGCCTATTTGTTTTGCTGTGCGCTGGCAAAGGCCTGTGATCAGGCTGGAGTAAATTTTGCGCTAGGCCAATCGGTAGAAAAAATGGTGGTGCGGGCAGGGCAGGTCAGGGGCCTTGAGATTAAGCCCATTCAAGTTGATCCAAACATATTAAACTCTTCTGAATCACAAGAAATTGCTATTGATGCCTGTGTGGTTGCGATGGGCAGCTATAGTGCGCGCTTACTTCAAAGTGTAGGTTTAAGGATTCCTGTTTATCCGGCCAAGGGCTATTCGGCCACGATGCAGATCAGTGATGATGCGGCTGCCCCTCGGGCCAGCGTGACCGATGAGGCTTATAAAATGGTATTTACGCGTTTAGGTAATCGTTTACGTATTGCAGGTACGGCTGAATTTAATGGCTATGAAATGGAATTAAATCCTGTGCGATGCAATGCCTTGATTCAGCGTGCCAAGACATTGTTTCCGGGGGCGGCGGAATATGATCATCCCGCATTCTGGACCGGCTTGCGTCCGGCTACGCCTTCTAACCGACCCTTGATTGGGCCTACTCAAATTGAGGGGCTCTTTCTGAACACTGGGCATGGCACCTTAGGATGGACAGAAGCTTGCGGGTCGAGTCATGCCTTAAGTTTACTTATTGATGGTAAACAGCCCAATGTGGAGTTCGATTTTCTTCATGTTTGATGTCGTTTTCTATCAACCTGAAATTCCGCCCAATACGGGTAATGCCATTCGCTTGTGCGCTAACACCGGCTGCCGCTTGCATTTAATTGAGCCACTAGGGTTTTCGATGGATGATAAAAACTTGCGGCGAGCAGGGTTGGATTACCACGAGCAAACGGTATTGCGTGTGCATACCAGTTGGGAAGCGTGCGTAGATGCCTTGCAGGCAGAATTTGATTCAAAGTCATTAGGAACCCGGAGGTTCTATGCTTTTACTACCAAAGCGACTCAGCCTCATACGGCCATCGCTTATCAAGCTGGAGATGTTTTGGTGTTTGGCCCTGAAACGCGCGGCTTGCCTCCCGAAGTCTTGCAGTCTATCGGTGCTGCCAACTGGATCCGCATCCCTATGGCTCCAGGCAGTAGAAGTTTAAATCTTTCCAATTCTGCCGCAGTTGCTGTTTATGAAGCCTGGCGCCAACAGGGCTTTGCCATATCGCCAATACTCACCTAGCGTGGCCCCCTGTTTTTATTACTATGGCTTTGGTTTCTATAAAGGGAATATGGGGTATCAGTTATTCTTAGGCGGGTTGGATGGGGATGACCGGGCGGCCAGATGAGGTGATGAGTGGGCGGGTGTTCCAAGCGTGGCCGTAAATGAGCTCTAGGGTTTGCGGCAAGCCCTCGGGGGTTCGAGTGCGTTCGACGGCAGCCAAAAGCTTTTGGTAGCTGCGAGGGGTCATTAGGCCGTGAGGGCGGTCACCCATTCCGTTGCCGCCCCCCAAGGTGCGGAGATCCTGCACGATGGCTTGGATGTTGGGGTAGAACACTGTTAAGTACTCCATATCC
>CAIVHB010000130.1 GCA_903905585.1 uncultured Ferrovum sp.
CCAAAACATTTCCAGACTGCGCATTCATTGAAGCTGAAGGCTGTTTAAGTGCCGTATTCAGCGCATTACCAAAGTCAAAGTCTTGCGCCTTGTAGCCAGGAGTATCGGCATTCGCGATATTTGAGGCCAAAACCTCTTGGCGGTAGCTACGTAAGCTAATGGCGGTTTGGTAGTAATGAAATACGCCGTCCAGCGTCTCGTTCATCTCGTCTCTTCCTGATTTGTTTCAGAGAGCCCTTCAGTTCTCTGTTGATGTGTCGATATTACGTGAGTGGTCGATGAGCAATGTTTGAATAAAAGCCTTTTTAGGCCCTCTTTTCTTTAGATTCGAAATGAGAATTCATTCAGATAATGTGTGCTCTTAATCCCTAATAGGGTGTGTGCCATGATCATTCAGCAATACGACCAAGACCAAACCTTGATTCAGCGTTTCCTTGAGCTCATGTGCCTTTTGGTATTGATTGGATCCATTACTGATTTATTTGCTGCCGAAATGCCATCGGGTATCGAATCTCGGCAAATAGCAGAAGAAGCCAAAACATTTTTGACTCAAGAGGCATCAGGACTGGGTGAAGTGCATGTTCAGGTAAGTCTTCCAGAGCAAACGGCCAATCTGCCTCGATGCGAAAAAATAGAAGCTTTTTTGCCACCCGGAGCCCGCGCGCAAGGGAAAACAACAGTGGGGGTTCGTTGCAATACGCCCAATCGTTGGACGGTATTTTTGCAAGCTCAAGTTCAGATTCTTGCGCCCTACTTGGTTGCGTCTCACCCTCTTAGTGCCGGGCAGAGTCTTTCTGCTAATGACTTAATGATCAAATTGATCGACATCAGTGAAGCGGTTCCTGGTGTCATCAATACTCCAGAAGGCTTGTACGGGAATAGCTTGCTTGCCAACATCCCTGCTGGCAGCACTATCCGGCGCCAACAGGTCAAATTGGCCTATGTGGTGCAGTCTGGTCAATCGGTTAGGCTTAAGTTGTCAGGCCAAGGTTTTCAGATTTCAGGCGAAGGCATAGCCCTTTCTAATGCCAGTGAAGGACAATCCGTGCAGGTACGCACGCCTCGGGGAAGCATGGTTTCCGGGGTAGCGCGTTCTGGAGGCACAGTAGAACTGCGCTTATAAAATAAAGCGATCCAAACAACTTTCCTGCCTTAAAACATTGATCTTCAAACTTTTATTGGTTATTCTGGAAAAAAAGGCTCAAGAAACTGCCAAGTAGGTCGTTAGCAGGTTCATGGTAGGTACAATTTTCGGAGTGTTCAAATGAAGATCAGCAATACAAATATCCCTGTCGGAGGGCCCGGCAGTTCCCCCGTATCGGGTGGTACTGCTGCAGATAGTACCCAATCCAGCCAAAAAGCGGCAGCGTATGCAGCCGCCGCTAACCCTTTGACCAATGGAACCGCCGAATCCAGCAGCAGCCAGGTCACGCTGAGCCCTGCTGTCACCCAATTGCAAAGTGCGATCGCCATGGCCGGAACGGGAGAAGTCTTTGATCCCAAAAAAGTGGCTTCTATCAAACAGGCCATTGCAGATGGTAGCTTTCAGGTGAATCCTGAGAACATCGCAGACAAACTGCTTGAAAGCGTGAAAGAAATGCTTTCCTCAAGAAACTCCAGAAGTGCTTAAACAATCCAGAGCTTCTCGCTGAATGTTGGATGAGCAAGCGCAAAAAACCATACTAGAGCAAACCCAGAAGTTCATTGAGATTCTACTGGAAGAGCAAGTTGCGCTCACTTCTTCTGACATAGAAAAAGTGGTGCGTTTAACTGAAGAAAAGCTCAGTCAGGCTGATGCCCTAGAAAAATCCACTAGTCCAACCTTGCTTCAGGATTTAGCCACCCTAAGGCTCAAAATAAACCAAGGCCTACCCGTTGAAAACGAAGAACTTTTTCCTTTGATGCGTTTACTGGAAGAGGCTAGTCGTTTAAATCAAATCAATGGTGTGATGATTGAACAGCACATGAAGCATATACGTTTAGCCATGACACATCTTGATTCCATCACCCCTACTGTTCGCCAACTGTACGGCAAGGATGGCCTTGGGGCCCGCGGATCTATTGGAAGAAGCCTCGGTTCAGCCTGAGTTGGGGAAGTTTTAGTCCAAGGAAGTCCAAAGACGCTCACGCATGGTGGCTCTTAAACGCGCAATGGCTTGGCTATGCAGTTGGCAAACCCGAGATTCACTCACTCCCATCACATCGCCTATTTCCCGCAAATTCAATTCCTGTTCGTAGTATAAACCCATCAAGATTTTTTCACGATCGGGCAAATTAGTAATCGCATAGATCAGATTATTGCGAAGGTCATCATTTAACAATGAAGCCAGTGGATCTCCATTGGGGTCGGACAAATTACGATCCAGGAAATGATCGTCATCTTCGCCATGAAAATCTTCAAAATGAATGAGTTGATATCCACGAGCATCCTGCAATAACTGCTGGAATTCCGATAAACCTACCCCTAAATGCTCAGCAAGCTC
>CAIVHB010000131.1 GCA_903905585.1 uncultured Ferrovum sp.
ACAGAGGTATTCAAAAAACTAAATGTAGTCACATTAGAAGCAGATTGGACGAATGCCGATCCAGTGATTACCTTAGCCCTGTCGCGTTTGCATCGCAATGCGGTTCCTGTTTATGCGGTTTATCCCGCTAATGGCGCGGCGCCTGAATTACTTCCTGAAGTATTGACGCCCTCTTTAGTAATCGATGCTTTGAATACAGCCGCTCAAAAATAATCTCATCAACAATACATAGTTCAGAGTGCTGATCTCGATAAACGCAATTTTTTAGACAGCAAATAGGTGTTTCTAAGCTGTCGCAACAAATTGTTCACATTGCATGGGGATAATCAGTTCCTTGGGCAACTATTGCTGGCCATTTGTCAGCGTGCCTTATTGATACCACCCCCCACAGGAGATATTCATGGAAGACGGTCGCCACAGCGAGGATTTCAAAGATCGCATGGAAGCAGATTTGGTCGATAGTTTTGATGAAGAACTAGAGATGGAGCTCGATGATGATCGCCTTGCAGCCTTAGTGAATGAAGCGGGGGGAGCAGATGATGCTTCTGTAGGAGGTGAGCGCCACAAATATTTCCGTGAACTTTTCCGCTTGCAGCATGAGCTTGTGCGACTTCAGGATTGGGTCGTTCACAAAGGACTTAAAGTCGTAGTGCTGTTTGAAGGCCGCGATTCAGCAGGTAAGGGCGGTGTTATTAAGCGGATCACTCAGCGTCTCAATCCTCGGGTATGTAAGGTGGTGGCTCTTACTGCACCGAGCGTACGTGAGCGGACTCAATGGTATTTTCAACGCTATATCAGCAATTTGCCAGCTGCGGGTGAGATGGTGTTGTTTGATCGCAGTTGGTACAACCGTGCAGGTGTAGAACGCGTGATGGGATTTTGTAACGATGAGGAGTACGAAGAGTTCTTCAGAACGGTTCCAGAGTTTGAACGTATGTTAGTGCGCTCGGGAATCATCTTGATTAAATATTGGTTTTCTATCACCGATGAAGAACAACATCTGCGCTTCACCATGCGTATTAGGGATCCCTTGAAGCAGTGGAAATTGAGTCCGATGGATCTTCAAGCGAGAGTTCGTTGGGAGCAATACACTAAGGCTAAAGAAGTGATGTTAGAGCGAACCCATATCCCTGAGGCACCTTGGTGGGTAGTGGAAGCAGTGGATAAAAAACGTGCACGTTTAAACTGTATTTGTCATCTTTTGTCGCAAATTCCCTATGAAGATGTGCCACACGACTCTGTCGTTTTACCAGAGAGAGTGCATAATCCTGACTATATCCGTGGACCGATACCACGCGAAATGTATGTTCCTGCGATTTATTGATGATGCTTACAAATCAAACTGTAGACCACTTCCGTACTACCCTACTCTGGCCACTGCAAATACGGCCGGGGTTTTACGGCGATCATGTGCAACCTATCCGTGACTTGCTGACAGCTGAGGGGCAAGCCGCGGCATGGAAATTGGTGGATGATGAATTTACCAAGAATCCTTTGGATTTTCAGGAGCGGCACTACAAGGAATTTATTACCTTTCTTCCTGCTGTTCAGCGTTTTTTATATGGAGAAGGTAGATCCAAAAGTCGCTCTCCTGATGACCCTGCTTTACCGGCACCGGTAGAGGTCTACCGCCGCCGAGATGTAAAAGGACTGCGAGTCTGGGTGCATCCAGAAAGTGATCCGGTGTTTTTGCATACCGCGCATTTAGATCTTTATCTATTTATGGATGAGGATGTGGTTCTGCTAAATCTTGAGGTATGGGCAGATGGTTTGCCATTGCCTCAGGTTTTAGATCTGCTCTATCGTTTTGGTCGTGCCTATCCTGCAGGTTGGTCAGACAGTGGTCAGGGCCACCATAACCTTTCTCGCGTTGAGGTCATTGGTTTGCATGATGAAGTGCTGGCAGTTTCCGACAGCACAGAACGCGATCGTTATCTCAGCTTTGTCTGCGAGCACAGGGCGCCTTTCGTGGCATCGCAATGGCGGTTTCTGCTGCGTCCGTTGGTGCTGGATCACGGCGATGAACCCGGAGAATTACGTTTCCGGCAGGTTGAGTTTTATCGGATGCCGATGATGGTTTTCCTTGCCATGCCAAATCCACGCGCACTCATCCGTGAAGATTTTATTCACATTACGCAGGTTGCACACGTTCAACCGGGTGATCCTATTTCCCCTAGTGACAGTATTCTCAAAAATTTAGAAGATCAGTATTTCTATGATCGCTACTGGACAGATTCTGAGCAAGGACCCAATACTCGTTTTATTTGTACGGGAAGTACCCTAATGGTGGTGGGAGAATCGCAATCTGCCCACTTTATGGATGCCGAACGAGGGATTTTGGCGCAATTTCGCCATCAACATTTTGTGCTATTTATGATTGCGCATTTTCATAGAGCTGCGCTTCTTTCTTTCTCTGACTTCTTGTCTGAGGCGATCAATGACCTAGATGTCCGAAATCCAACTTCTGTGAAACGCTTCAAGCGTCGGATTTGGGCTACATTCCAAAACTTCCTGACTTTTACGCATCGCTATTGGTTTCACCAAGTTTCTGAGTTGGGTCATGTCCGTGCCTTATTTGAAATGACCCGTTCGCACTTAGGAACAGACGATTTGTACGAAGAAGTCAAAGAACAAGTGGGTGGAATGAGTGACTACCTAGATAGCGACTCTGAGCGCGAACAATCTGAGATGGTGATTCGTCTTACTGTTGTGACGGTCATCGGCTTGATATTCAGTGTGGTGACAGGCTTCTTTGGTATGAACTTCTTTGCAATGGCGGATGAATCAGTCTGGATAAAAACCATTTATTTCATTTTAGCCACCGCAGTGACTATTGGGATGTTGCTTATTTCAGCGGGTCGGTCTCGGCATCTTGCTGAGTTGCTGGATAAACTCTCTGGAGAGCAGCGTCGTGGCCCATCTAAACATCGGTCCTCTGATAAGACCAAAAATTAGCATCTTTTCATCGGGTCGTTTTTTATGTTTGATCTAAGTGAGGAAGCGGTTATTGGATTGGCTGGTTTCCATGATTACAGACCAAGCAGCATCAATATGTTTGGAATTGGTGTGTGCTGCACCGATAGATAAACGTAAGGTGTAATGCCCCTCCAGTCGAGTATGGCTTAAGTAGAGTTTCCCGCTTAGATTCAATGTATTGAGTAGTTTCTCATTAAAGGTATCGCCTGCCTTGTGCCTGAAGCATACCAAGCTGAATGTAACGGGAGCCGCTAATATAAATTCATCAGAATTTTCAATGAGGCCAGCAAAATGCTGCGCCATCTGCATGTGCCCACGCAAATATTCGCGGAGTTTCTCGGCTCCATAATAACGCAGCACAAACCATAATTTTAATGCACGAAAGCGACGACCTAAGGGAATTTGCCAATCACGATAATCAATCACCTCTCCGCTTTCGCTTGCAGAAGTTCGTAAGTATTCAGGCAGGATACTCAAAGCAGAGGTGAGAGCTTGGCGATCCGAGACAAAGAAGCAGTTGCAGTCAAAATTGGTCAGCAACCATTTATGTGGGTTGAAGGTGTAACTCTTTGCATGATTTAGCCCAGTAAAGTAATGACGGTATTCAGGACAGAGCGCCGCACTCCCTGCCATTGCTGCATCCACATGAAGCCAAATGGAATGCGCATTGCAGATTGCTGCGATCTCTTTGATTGGATCTACGGCCATCGAGGAGGTGGTGCCGATCGTGGCGGTACAGAAGAAGGGAAGGTAACCCTCTTTGAGGTCACGCGTGATCGCTCTGAGTAAATCGCTGACGTTCATCCTGTGTTCAGAATCGCTTGGGATCATGCGCAACTGCGTTTCGCCAATTCCTGCAATCCGCACTGCTTTGAGAACAGAGGAATGGGCTTGATCGGAGGTGTAGGCGATGAGATTCGACAAGCGATTGGGGATCGAGCTAGCTTGACCTTGTGAGTGAAGAGATTGATTCAAGCCAGAGTGATTACTATTGCCTTGGGTGGCTTTTTCACGGGCGGCGATAAGCGCGCACAAGGTGGCACTAGAAGCAGAATCAAGAAGCACGCCGCCACCCGATTCAGCGCTTTTAAATTGATCGGGCAAGGCGCAAAGATCAGCCAGCCAATCCAACATATGGGTTTCAAGTTCTGTACACGCAGGGCTGGTAGCCCACAGCATGCCCTGCACACCTAGACCCGCTGCAAGTAATTCACCGAGTATCGAGGGACCGCTGGTGTTGGCGGGGAAATAGGCAAAGAAATTGGGCGATTGCCAATGGGTGATACCCGGCACGATCAGCCTATCTATATCCGCAAAAATTTGCGAAAAGTCTTCGCTATGTTCTGGGGCGGTAAGGGGCAGCGCTTTGCGCAAATCCCCCGGGGCCGATTTTGAAAGTACCGGCAGGGTCTCAACGCGAGCGGAGTAGTCGGCTAGCCAATCAATCATGGCATAACCCCATTTGCGGAATTCTTCAGGACTCATGCCGCGAAGAATGCGCTTTAGGTGCGGCCAAGGTCAACCCTTTTTCTTTTTTTCTGGATTGAAGATGGGTATCCAATACCAACCCAGCGAAGGGCATACATCAATTTTACTTGAGGTTAAATCTCATCAATACAATGCAACCAAAAGGGTTGGATCCATACATCGCATCTAGCGCCTTGGGTTTTGTAAAACTGCTGAACTCAACACCTAGATTAGCTGAAATA